>JBOHVN010000224.1:0-3972 GCA_050735675.1 Binatia bacterium
AAGAAAAAATTCTTTCTTTAGCAATGAGTTGCGAGTTTCGCGACAGAAACTAGCTAGGAGAGTGTATGCGACGGCAGGGTGGGCGTGTCAGGGCATACGGTCCAGATAGAAAAGGACAGCGCTCTCCACGCTCGAGTTGAGAAGATCGCTCAGAGAATTGAGCGACCCTAAGACTTGACCCCAGCCGGGACTAGCCGCTCACGACTACCTGGCGATGATGCCGAAGTAGACGTAGATGAACAGAATGGTAAAGAGAATTGACCCGAACGTCCAGATCTCGGGAAGTCCGATCTTCATGCACGTCCTCCTAAAACCGGAGCTACCTCATGCACCACAACATTGGTTTCCACCTCGGCACGCTGAATCTGTTCCTCGCCTAAAAAGGACAGTCCGGCCTTAAAGCAAAGACCCCACATCATGAGAATGCCGAGAAGCCACCACACGATCTGCCAGGACCAGAGCGGCGGAAATCCCATGAAGGAGAAAGCATGGTTTCCCAGGACCGCTCCGGGACCAATGCCAAAAAAGTACCACACCGGCACGATCACCCACATCGCTTTGCGCCAGTTCCTCTGCTGCTCGCTCGGCCGGTCGATCTGGCTGAGCCAATCGCGCATCTCCTTGCGGCGCGCCTCGATCTCCGGAGAGTCGGGGAAAAGCTTGCTGAAGAGGAGCGCCACAACCAGGCCGACCATCAGGCCCCAGCCCGCCGAATGGATGGTCCACAGAAAGCCGAACGTCTTCGGCCAAGGGCTGGTGTTGGTATCGGTGATGATGACAGCCAAGATGCCGGCGATGAGACCCACGACCGCGCCCACACCCTTGACAGGCCAGCCGTAGCAGACGCCCAACAGCCCCACGTACATGAGCGTTCCAAAGGCCGTGGCAAGACCTCCCAGCATGACCAGTGCAGCCTGCGAATAGATCGAGATCACCAGGGCCACGGCGGTGATGAGCACGGCAAAGACTCGCGAAGTCCAAATCTGCTCGCCGTGACCAGCCTTTGACCGGATGTAGCGAAAATAAACGTCGCGCGCCAGGATGGTCGAGCCGGTACCGATGTAAGGCGCAGCGGTCGACTGCATCGCCGCCAGGGCGCCAAGCACAATGATGGCCGCCCAAATACCCGGCGCGTAGTGCTCGATGAGATGGGGTACCAGGTCGCGGTCCGAGGTGATTCCCAATTCCGCTGACATGACTCGGCCACCCATGCCCTGAATGGCGGTAAAGAAGAACAGAGCAAACCCGACAAAGAAGGTCGAAGCGATCGCCTGCTGCCACGGGAAAGGCCGCGGATTTCGATTGGAAAAGGACCACATGGTGAATGCAGGCGAGGCCTGGATCCCCATGAGAGAGAACATGTAGGTAAGGATCATCACGCCGGTCCAGATGGTCTGACCGGCGGTAAACTGGATAGCGCCGGGAATCTCGAGATACTTAACATCCAGGGCGTTGATCTTCGGGGCGAGGAAATCCCATCCACCTATTGAGTTAAGGGTGAGCGTCCCGAGCGCGATAATGCCAAAGATTAGAAGAATGCATTGGAGCGCGTCTACCCACGCAATCGACCGGAGCCCTCCGGCTGCCACGTAGAACACGACGACCGACGCCAGCAGAATGGAGCCGGTAATCACCGGCACACCGGTGACGACGTGGAAAAGCGCGCCCGCAGCGATAAGCTGGACGGCCGAATAAAACGAGGAGTAAAGGAATGCGACAATCACGACGAGCCAGCGCATCCACTCCGTACCGTAGTAGTAGCTGTACATGTCTCCCGGAGTGATAAAGCCGTAGCGCTTACCGAGAAGCCATTGGCGCTTGGCAAAGAAGGTACCCGTGATCGGGATCGTCAGGACATAAAAGGAGGCAAAGGCGTAGGCCAGTCCATCCCTCCAGATAAGCCCCGGGTGGCCTATGAACGTCCAGCCCGAGAATGATGTTGCGGTCGCCGCCAGGATGAACAGCCACATCGGTAGCTGCCTGCCGGCAATCATATAGCCGCTGGCGGTTTTCGAAAGAACCGCTCCCCGCACGCCCCAGTAAATACAGTAGATCCAGTACAAAACAACCAGGGTCCAGACCCACGCTTGTGTACTCATCGTTGCCCTCCTTCGTTTCCCACATGACGGTACTCAGTTTGAAGAGCGCGACTGTTTTACAGGCTGCCTAATCAGAGCAGCTGATTTTCCGTCTATCGCTTCTATGTTAGTCTGTCAATGAGTTTTTACCGGGTGTCGGCCGGGCAGCCGATCCAGGGACGAGAGAGATGATCACCGGCCAGTTTGCTAAGGCCCTGCTGCATCGCGAAGTCGTATTTTGGACCGGAGCCGTGGTTGAGGGATGCTATCGAAACGCTTTTGTCGGAGAATCATCCGGCTGGGGGAGATTCTAAGTGATTGTTTTCGCGTGAGTTACGACTTGGAAGGCGTGCGGTATTAGGATCTTTCGGCATCCGGCCACCGGCGAGGTTACGCAAATTGCCCGAGCGACTGCGCAAATTCAGATCAGGGGCTCACCGCGGATTCATCTAAAGTTGAAGAGCCAAAATGGTCTCGTGAACTTGACCGGGAGACGATCGATGGTCAGGGTGTCACTGTGATGCGCTGAGGCAGAATGTCCGACACAATCGAAAGCCGCACCGGCCCGGCGCCGTCCCTCCTGAACGCCGCACACCTCGTCTATGCTTTGCACGCGCTGAGTCTGCTCATCGGCGTGACGACCGCCGCAACCATTGTCGGAGCCTTCGTCTTTGGTGTGCCCTCGATCATTGCCGTCGTCATCAATTATGCAAAGAGGGGAGAGGCAAGAGGCACCTTCCTCGAGTCCCACTTTCGCTGGCAGATCCGGACGTTCTGGTTTTCGCTCCTCTGGTGCGTGATCGGCGGGCTGCTGTTCGTTACTCTCGTGGGCATCCCACTTGCGGTCGGGGTTTTCGTCGCCGCAGGCGTGTGGGCCATCTATCGGATCGGTCGCGGGTGGCTGGCGCTGCGAGATCGAAAGCCGATGTATACGAACAGTTGACTACGGATCCGGCTCTTAGCTCTTCAGTTCGAGATCGTCGAGCCGGTGCTAATGCGGCTCACTTTGGGAGAGGAGGTTTATGAAAGGGCGCAGCATCCTTACGCCTCGCTGACCATTGGGGCTGCCTGTCATCAGCGGACAGAAACATCCATCCGGCGCGCACCTCGCTCAACGACGTGATGCGGAAAATCCGGAACGACCACTCGGGCGATCCTTGCCATGGCGCCAGAGTTTGTCTCTGTCTCATGCTACTTATCAATTGCTGTATACTGTCCCCGGAATTCCCCCCAGCGGATGAAATATAAAAGGTTTATTCCGCTGTTCGCTTTCGCCATATTTTGCACCGCGGCCTATCTCCTCTATTGTGCGCTTAGCGCATACGACCGCGCCAGGATAGTCGAAGCCATCTTCGCCATCCCGCGGCCGCGTCTGGCGCTGGGCGCGTTGTTCGTCGCCGGCAGCTACTTCTCGCTCACCCTCTTTGATACGCTCGCTATTCGGTACGTCGGCGCCAAGCTTCCCTACTGGCCTATCGCGTTAGCCTCCTTCACGGCCCTTTCCATCGGACACACGCTCGGCGTGGCCGCTGCTAGCAGCGGCGCTATCCGCTACCGCTTCTACTCCCGCTGGGGCGTCGGCGCAGGCGACATCGCAAGGATCATCCTTTTCTGCGCTATGACCGCCGGCCTCGGCCTCAACACGCTGATGGGGCTCGCGCTCTTGCTGCAGGCGAATGTGGCGGCGAAGCTGCTGAGCTTCAGCCAAGCGGGCGCCATTGCTCTCGGCGCCGCCTGCCTTCTGTTGACCGCGCTGTACGTGGGCCTCGCGGCCGTGCTGCGCCGGCCGCTGACCATCAAGCGGTGGAAGATCTCGATGCCGCCGGTCAAGCTCGCGCTGGCGCAGATTTCCATCGGCGCGTTGAACTTCTGTTTCGTCGCCGCGGCGTTGTAC
>JBOHVN010000225.1:0-5037 GCA_050735675.1 Binatia bacterium
ACGCCGATTGGAAATCACATCCGATCCGGCCGGAGCCGATCGATAAGCTGATGCAAGAGATCAAGTGCCCGCTCACGGCGGTTTTCGGCGAGCTCGATAACCTGATTCATCGCGATAACATCGTGCGGATGTTCACCGTCCTGGCCCAGGCAAAGAAGAGCTTCGACGTCCGCATGTACGCCGATGCACCGCACGGTTTTTTGAATGACACCATGCCGGGACGGTTTCGCCCCGGGCCGGCCGAGACCGCATGGCAGCAGATTACTTCGTTCTTGCAGTCGGTATTTGCCGGCGCCTGGGAAAAAGACCGGGCCGTCTGGCGCTTCGAGGCCGACAGTTCGGTGAATTACGATTTCACCAAGATGAAACGCTGGGAGTAATCTGCGCTGCGCGCAGAATTGCAAATCTCAAATTACAGATTTCATATTTCACCGAGTGTCTCGAATCAGATCTGAAATTTGAAATCTGAAATCACGAAGCGCAGCGCGCGCGCCTTGACAGTCACGCCGGGTGGCGAATAGAGTCGTTTAGACTTAGTAAGGGGAATCCGCTACGGCAAAACGAGAACAGGATACCGTCGACCTCGTCTCGGTCGACTCTTCGAATCCGCTGACGACCAATCGTCTGTGGCAACGCTCGCGGGAATGGGTCTCCGATTGGCTCGGCGTCATCGGTGTCTTATTGTTCTTCGCCGCTTGGGAGCTTGCCACCCGCTTTGAAATTCTCAATCCCTTCTACTTTCCGCCGTTCAGCGCGATCATCGCCAAAGGCTACGAGCTATTTGCCGACGGCTCGATCTGGGAGCACATGTGGTTCAGCCTGACGAATTTTGCCGTCGGCTTTGTCATCTCGGTCCTGCTCGGTGTGCTGCTCGGCATACCGATGGGCTGGTACAAAAACGTCTGCAAGACCTTCGACCCGCTCTTGTCCGGCATTTACGCCACGCCGCTGATCGCGCTGCTGCCGTTGATCATCATGATGTTCGGCCTTGGCTCGATCTCTAAGATCATCATGACCATTCTCGCCGCCGTGTTTCCGATTCTGATCAACACCATGGTGGGCATTGCCAACACCGATCACCAGCTGATCACCATGGCGCGCGCCTTCGGCGCCAAGGACAACCAGATTTTCCGGAAAGTTTCATTGCCGGGATCGCTACCCTATATCGTCGCCGGCATGCGCGTCGCTCTGGGCCGCGCTCTGGTGTATATCGTCGTCGCCGAGCAGTACGGCGCGGCCACCGGCCTCGGCTACTTGAGCTCCGTGGCGGCGCAGCGCTTTCAAATGGCGGCGATGTTCGTGCCGATCGTCATCATCGCCGGCTTAGGCGCCGGGTTCAATGAATTGCTCAAATCACTGGAGCGCCGCCTGGATAAATGGAAGCCTCAGAAATAGTTCCGCCGAGGATTCTCAACAGATCGATTTTTGCGAAAGCGGGAGTTACGGGCCTCGAAAGAGGTTGAATCCCCAAGGCTATGCCAGCTCAGTTGCTTGACGAGCACGGCACAAACAAGTCGGAGGAATGAATGAAAGTTCTGCTTAGAACGGCGGCGTTTCTTGGATTCGTGTTCGCGATCATCGGCATCATGAAGCCACTGGCAAGCAACGCCCAAAGCCGAAAAATGACCGTTGGCCAGACCGGCACCAACCCGGGCACATCGCTTTTCTTCATAGCCCAAAAAGAGAAGTTCTTCGCGAAACATGGGCTGGACGTCAACATCATCAAATCGAACACCGCGGCGGCAGTGCAAGCAATGCTCAGCGGCAGCATGCACATGTCCACCGGATCGGGCGCGGCCGCTTTCACGACAGCGTCGATCGAGGGAGCGCCACCGTTTGTGCTGGTAAGCTCGTGGGTGAACGTTTTTCCGTACAAGGTGATGGCGCTGAAAGAAATTGCCAAAGTCGAAGATCTCAAGGGGAAGACCGGTCACGTTGGCGCGCCGTTCGGAACCATACCCGACACCGCGTTGAGATTCGCTCTGACCAAGCTGAAACTGGATCCGGAGAAGGATGTAAAGCTCGTGCAATCGGCTAACGCCGACCCGGCGGCGATCCTCGCGGCCATGGATAGGGGCGATGTTCAGTTCGGCATATTGGCGGCGCCGTTTGATCGCGTGGCGGAAAGGCGCGGCTATCGAACGCTGCTCGCGTTGCCCGAGCTAGGGATCCCTTGGCAACAGAATGGTGAATGGCTTCAACGCTCCTATCTTAAGTCAAATCGCGACAACGTCGTTCGTTTCGTGAGGGGGATATCCGACGCCATCAAGTTCTATTTCGAGCACAAGGACAAAACCATCGCTCATTTGGCCGAATTCCTCGGCAGCAAGCCCGAGGACACGGAGTACGCCTACCAGTTGTTCGTGCCGTGGGCCGATCGCAATCCCCGGCCGAAAGTCGAATCGATCCGAACGACTCTCGAAGCGATCAAGAAAAACACACCCAAAGCGTCGACAGCCGACCCGGCCTCATTCATCGACACCAGCATCGTCGATCAGCTGGCAAAGGAAGGATATTATAAATGAAACATGAAGGCGGAGGGATGAAGTTAGCGCATTAACCTTCCGTCCTGATTATTTTGCTCGATAACCGCTTGAACGATTTGAACGCAACTTGTTTGATTCCCTATATGCGCAGTGTTAGCATCCCGCGAAGTTCGAACCAAGGAGCAGGTATTCGTGAAGCTTTATAACTTCGATCTCCTCGCCTACCCCCACGTGCCGAGAGAAGCTCCGCGCACGCCGGTTCCGAGCAACTTTTTTGACCCGCAAAAGGGCGCCGCGAACTACGCTGAGCACCTCGAAGAGATGGCCTACTGCGAAGAGCTCGGCTTTGACGGCGTGGTGTTCAACGAACACCATTACAGCGCCTATGGCACGATGCCTTCGCCGAATCTGATCGCCGCCGCGCTGAGTCAGAAAACCAAGACAATCAAAATCGGCGTACTCGGGAATATTCTGCCGCTGCGCAATCATCCGGTGCGGGTCGCCGAAGAATACGCAATGATCGATTGTCTCAGCAATGGCCGCCTGATCGCCGGATTCGTGCGCGGTATTCCGCCGGAATATATTTGGTACGGCGTCAACCCGGCGGAGTCGCGCGGCAGATTTCAGGAAGCCTATGACCTGATCATGACCGCCTGGACCGAGTCCGTATGGAGCTTCGAGGGGGAATTTTTCAACCTCAAGGACTGCGCCATCTGGCCACGCCCGCTGCAACAACCCCATCCGCCGATCTGGATAGCTGCGCGCAGCGCCGAGTCGGTCGAGTGGTGCGTCAAACGCCACCTGCCCTGCGCGCAGGTCTATCAGACGACCGGACAGATCGAAGACACTTTCAACTACTATCGAACCAAGGCGAAAGAAGCAGGTTGGGACGCCGCTCCGGACAAGTTCATTCTCTGCCGTCATATTTACATCGACGATAATGAGCAGCAGGCGTGTGAACTAGGCGAGCCGGCGATGCGCTACTTTTTTTCGGTGTTCAATCGCGGCTTCAACGAAGCGATCAACAAGGGAGCCGTAGACCAGAATCTAACGGCGGCTCTGATGACCGAGCGCTCCTTCAGCTACTTCCGCGAAGGCAACCGCGAACGACATGACTTTTCCAAGCTCGATTGGCACGGGCTGATCGACAGCGGCTACTTGATCGCGGGAAATCCGGACAGCGTCGCTAAACAAATTCAAAGCCAAATGAGGCAGGTCGGCGCCGACCACTTCATGGGCATGTTCCACATCGGCAATCTGGCTCACGAAAAAGTCGTGAACTCGCTCAATCTGTTCAAGAAAGAGATCATGCCGCGGCTGCAGTAGCGTTCGAGTAGCGAAGTTTACTGCGTGTGCACGCCCCAATCGTGCTTACGGCTAATCTCCATCCAACGAAAAACCATCGTCGTAGCCGGCCATCGCCCGGCTACGAAGTCTCATGACGACTGCGCACGCAACTGGCCTTGAAAACGCCGGTGCGCGATGCAAGCTGGCGTGGAGGAAACGATCATGAAGATGTTGGTCAATATCGACGTAGACGACTTAGAGAAGGCCGTGGATTTCTATCGGGATGCGCTCGATCTCGAGGTAGAACGGCGGCTATTCAACGGCTCCATGGTCGAAATGGCGGGCGCTTCGTCGAAGATTCATCTCCTAGCAAAGGCCTCTGCCAGCTTGGCTTCATCCCAAGCGGAAATCATCCGTCGTTACCAATGACATTGGACACCGGTGCATCTGGATTTCGTTGTTGATGACGTTGAAATCGCGATACGGCGAGCCGTCAACGCGGGCGCCGCGTTAGAAGACGAAATACAGTCTTTCAATTGGGGCCGCATCGCGACTCTCAGCGATCCGTTCGGCCATGGCTTCTGCTTACTGCAGTTCGTCGGCAGAGGTTACGATGAGGTTGCATGAATGATGCGCAGTTTCGAATCCGCATCTTCACCCCCCCCCAACGGATGATCGACGGTGTTGTTCAAGCAACAGTTTCTAAGCGGCATTCGCACAGGCAAGATCACGCTTGCATTTCGCCGCTGGAGTCGGCCATCCGTTCTGAAAAATCTCGGACTGACTGAGAGTCTCGACATCGGCTATCGATCTCGCCTCGTGGCCGCACCCTGTTGAAATCGCTTGGTTCTTGAGACAAGTCCCGACCTATCACTACACGATCACTTTGATTGGGCTTGGAACCCAAAGAATGCGTGCTATCCTTAACACTAACTTCGGAAATCGACGCTTATGAATGAGAACCGATCAATTCAAAGTTACAGCCGGCGTGCCATGCTTAGAGTTTTGGGTCTCGGGTCAGCGGCCATTTTCCTTGGGCATGACCATCTCGGCTCTATACTAAACGGCGCACCGGAGTCCGGCGCTGCAGCCGCGAGCTTGCCCGGCTGTGTGGTCCGTCCAAAACAGACCGAAGGGCCTTATTTCGTCGATGAGAAACTCAATCGCTCCGATATCCGTTCAGACCCGTCTGACAACTCGCTGAGACCCGGTATGCCGCTGCGCTTGGAGTTTCACGTTTCGCGCATTGGCGGCGGCGCTTGCC
>JBOHVN010000226.1:0-38900 GCA_050735675.1 Binatia bacterium
AAACAGGGCCGCTTCGACCATCTCAAAGAAGAGCACTTTACCCACATCCAGAAAATGGTGGACGAGATGTGGGACGAATGGGAGATGCCGGGCGTCGCACCGATTAAAGGAATACTCAAGGCCAGAATCTAGCTCTCATATTTCGACTTTGTTCGAAAGTTACGTGATCGCATTGGACCAGCGCCAAGAAATCTGCAGCGAGACCAATTTGATCTTGGGAGAATCCCTTTCACTATTCCACAGCTTTGTCCAAAGCTCCGACTTGAAAATCTTGTAGAAAGTCACCTTCAGCCAATTCAGTAGTCCAGCCTCAGACCAGCGCCTTCCGACCCTCTTGATCCGATTGTTCACTCGACTAAAGGCATTCTCAATGGCGTTGGTCGTCAGCGGTATGACTTCGTCGTTTTCTAGCCAGTGCTTAAGAAACGTAGTGACCGGCTCCATGAGATTTTCGATATAGGTTCGGGTCCGGGGATAACGTTGGGGATCTAAAGCCGCAAGCAATTGCTCGAAGCCCTGTTGGGTCTTCTCCACCATCTGTTCGACTAGGGGGCGATCCTCGGGGCGAAGCTTCTCTATGTCGGCCTGGGTGAGAGTCATCACGGGAACCGATTGAAGTTTGTCTACCAGCGACTTCTGCTCGGCTTTTTTGAAACCGTCGGCATACAAAAAATAGGGAAACTCCCTCTTGCCGTGCCACTGACAACGCTGGGGTTTCATGCCAGGGTGTAAAAGATTCTCCTCGATCCCCTGCCCGCCATCGCAAAACAGCACCTCCAGCTTGTGATAATCCAAACCGCCTTCAAGCTCCTTTCGGATCTCAGCCCACTCGGTGTCGATCCAAAACCCCACCGGCTCAAAGCGGCTTAATGACCCCATGGACGCCATCGCCCAGCGCATCTCCACTTGACCCAAGTCCTTTCCTGCCGGCCCTTGCAAGTGAACCTTGGTGCCGTCCACCACCTGAAAACGATAAGCTCGCTCCTCATCGGCCCAAACCGATCATGGCTAGCGGCTAGCTCCTGTAGACGCCGATGAACCGTGGTATGGCTCATCGACTGTCCCCCGATCCGCTCCACCTCACTCGTTGCTCGACGATAAGAGACATGTACACAAAGCCCGATGCCGGGCTCCCAAGCCTCCTCCAGGTAATGATCGTAAGCCGGTATGGCCAGTGCCTCCACCAACGGCATCACGCTGCGCCCGCTCGGCTGATCTTTGAGCTGAGCGAACCGATAGGGAATAGTCCCTAATGTGCTCTTCAGATAACGGGGCTTGTTTTGACTGCCATTACGCCGATAGCGATCAGGATCACTGTGTACCATCGTGTCGATCAACCGCTCCACCAAGGCTTTCATCAAGTGAACCAAGATCTCCCCCTGAATCTGACTCACCCCTTCTTTCAGACCGCCAATCAAACCGTTGATCGTTAGTCCTGATTCTGGTATCTGAAAAACCAAGCGTAGCTCTATTGTGATCTCGCCCAACGGATTGCTCTCCTCTCTTTGGGTGTGGCAACACAAAGATGAAAGCAATCCGTTTCTTTTTGCAAGAAAAAAATCAACCCATCACGTACTTTTCGAACAACGTCCATCTTTTGGTTCCGGCTCGCTGGGTCTCCTTCTACAGTAAAGCCGGAAGAACCAATTTTCTTAATCCCTGATATTCTGCGTGAACCATTCCAGCGGCAGCGGGTGACCCAGGCCTTTGGCCTTGGCAAGATTGTAGGCTGCGCCTCCGACCGCTGCGAACTGTAACCCTTGCGTTCCCTGATTGTTTAAAAACGTGATCTGCCGGTCGTTGGATCTGCCGGACCAGCGACCCGCCATGATGTCGGGAACAGTGCCGATGTTGGGATTGTCGATTTCGTGGTGCGGCGACGCCGGTATTTTCTTTTTTTCTTCCTGATTGCCGGCGATGAAGCCGAACATGCCGTCACTGCCGGTGACGACTTCCGCAGCGGTGCGGTCGGCGGACAACGTGGAAGTGCCGAGGCGGGCTCTCACATCGGCGCGCGCCAGCACGTCGGGACCGGTTTCGTTGTTGCGCACGTTGTTCACGTGCATGCCCGGTTCCAGCCATTCGGCTTGGATCACCGGAACCAGCGAGTCGGTTGTCAAGGAAACGATGTCGGCGCCCTTGAGCGCTTTCTCGGGTGAGTCCACCGCGATGGCTTCGATATCGAGTTTCTCGGTCATCTCCGCTGCGAACGCTTCACGGTTGGCCTTGGTCGGACTGAACACGCGCATGACTTCGATCGGCCGAACCTGCTTGATCGCTTCGGCGTAGGTGCGCGCCATGCCGCCGGAGCCGATCATCGCGAGGACTTTGGCATCTCTGCGCGCCAGATATTTCGTCCCGAGACCGGCGCAGGCGCCGACGCGCATATGTTGCAAGTACCCGTCGTTGATCAGCGCGAGCGGCTCGGCGTTGCGCGTGCTGAGCAAAAAAATCAAACCGCAGTAGCGGCCGCGCTGGATGCAGTACTTATCCTCGACCATGAAGCCGTCCTGGTTTTCCCAGGCGAGCATGTCGGACTTCATGCGGATGGCAAAGACGCCGAGTTTGCGCGATGCGCCCTCCATGGTGCCCCAGCGATAATAGTGCGGCTCGTGCGGCACGTAGAAATCGATGCGCGGTCGATAGCCGGCACGCTGCTCATTGAGCTCGCGATAGGCGTCTTCCATCGCTTCGATGCAGGTCTTCATGTCGAGCACCTGCTGAACGTGTTCGTTGGTTAGGAAAATCATGGCGCGCTGCTCCTTAACAATTGCATTAACGAGAGGAAACGTTGGGGCGTTCTGTCCGTTCTTGATATAGCCCGTCCATCATTGTGTGTAAACCCTGCAGGTGCCGGATGACGAATCGCAAAAGTTTTTTTAAAAAAAAGTCGCATCGTCTTTACCGATGCGCCACAATTCTATATAAATTACGCAACTAAGGTATGAACGTCGATGATTAACTGGCGATTTTTTGTCGATCGAGAGCCGTTAAAGTCAAACGGGTGCGAGGCGCTGCGACGTTGCGCGGGAGTTGCAGCGCTGACGGTTGTCTTGCTTTTGTCCGCACCATTCGTGAATTCGCCGCGTCACGAGCCGGAATGGCTCCCGCCGCCGGTCGAAGTGGCCCCCAAGCCTCAATCGCGCGTCGGAGTCAAGTTGCGCAACGGGGACACGCTGATGTCGGTTCTCCAGCGATTCGGCATCCGGCCGCCCTCGGCGCATGCGATGATCGAGAAGGTTCGGCCGTTCGTCAACCCAAAAAAAATTCGCTCGGGCGATAACGTCCACGTGGTGCTCAACTCTGAAGACCAAACCGTCGAGGCCATGGAGTTCATCGTCGATGACAATTTGGTTCGTGTCAAGGCGACGAACGACGGATGGTCGGCCGAGCGGCACGAAATTCCGTTCGTGCGCGAGAGCCGCGTCGTCCGCGGCACGATCAAAGGCAGTCTCTATGAAAGCGGGATCGCCGCAGGATTATCGCCGCAGCATATTTTGGATTTGGCAAAAGTGTTCGAATACGACATCGATTTTTTTTCCGATTTTCAGCCGCAAGATGTCTTCAGCGTGATCATCGAAGAAATCCGCTATACCGATGGGCGAAGCGGGAACGGGAGAATTTTGGCCGCCGAGTTGGAAGCGGGCGGGGAGGTCTTCAACGCGTACTATTATGTCGGCAGGGACGGCAGCGGGGATCATTACAACAGTAAAGGCCAGGCCCTACGGCGGGCGTTCTTGCGCGCGCCACTGAGTTATGCGCGTATATCTTCACCCTATAGCCGCAACCGGCGCCACCCTATCTTTCGCACGGTCCGTCCGCACCTGGCGATTGATTACGCCGCGCCGGCCGGGACACCTGTCGTTGCGATCGGCGGTGGCCGCGTCGAGTTTGCCGGATGGCGCAACGGATACGGCAACATCGTCGACATCCGACACTCCGGAAGTTATGTATCGCGTTACGCGCATTTTTCGCGATTTGCGAAGCGACTACGCAGAGGCCAGTCCGTGAATGCCGGTGATGTAATCGGATATGTGGGCCAGACCGGACACGCGACCGGGCCGCATCTGCATTTTGAATTTTTGCGCGGCGGCAAGAAAATCAACTTCCTCGATCTGCGTATTCCGAAAAACCACCAGCTAGCCGGAGAAGATTTGCCGCGCTTCAATGTTATGCGCGACCAACGCCAGGCCATGCTGCGCCAAGACGACGATCGCGTCGTCAACAACACCGCCAGGGATTAATAATCGATTAGCGACGCAAGTGGTTCGAAAGCGTCGTTTGCAGACACTCCATCCGTGGCGCGCCACGAGGACGATCGGAGTTGAAAAATTAAACCGACGCCAGCTAAAGCGAGCGGCCGGTGACGCTTACTCCGCTCTGCCCGAATGAGTCTTGCCCCATTTGGCGCGCATCGACTTCAACGTTTCGCCTTCGCCGATTTGGACGCGCGTTTGGCGCAGTATTTCCCAGACTTTTTCGTGTTCGCTGCGCGCCGCGAGATCGGCTTCATGATTTAGATTTTCCGGCCACAGGCCCATCAAGTAACCATGCCAGGGTTCTTGCGGTTCGAGTTTCGGCAAGCCGAGTTCCTCCCAGATCTGTTTCGCTCGGAGCATGAAATGTTCCTTAGGCAACGAAAGCGGCGGAAAGTCGGCTTTGCGCGTCGCGTCGATCAGCAGTGACGACTCCGAGTTGTCGTAGCGGCTCGATGGATGGGTCGCCACCATGCCGATCGGCGTTGCGCCGAACGGACGGTTGCCGACGATCTTGATGTCTTTGTGCGGTTGCGACCGGTGCGTGATCGCCCACGTCACCGCCACCGGATCCTTAACGTTGATATCTTCGTCAACGGCGACGATCATCTTGCCCACGCGATCGCCGTAATCGAGCACCGCTTGCATGACTCCCCACGGATCTTCGTCGTTGCGCTTTTTCAGGCTGACCGCGACATAGGGACGCATGTTGACCAGCGGTTCGATCATGTGCACTTCTTTGACGCAGTCGAAACCCTTGCTGACGATGAAGCGTTTGACCAGAGTCGCCATGCCCATCGCTTTGATCTTGGAGCTCTCGCTGGGCGTGACTTGACTGATAATTGACACCCATATCGGATTTTTGCGATGCGTCACGTATTTGAGCTCGAACATCGTGCTCAAGGTGCGCGGGTCGACGTAGCCCATCGACTCGCCGTAGGGACCTTCTTCTTCCATATAATTCGTCGGAATGATGCCTTCGAGCACGATCTCGGCGCTGGCGGGAACTTCGAGATCGACGGTCTGACACTTGACGAGTTTGACCGGCGCGCCCATGAGGCCGCCGGCGAGCGCAAGCTCGTCGACCTCCGGCGGAACTTTTTGCGTCGCGCAGTAGGACACCGCCGGGATGGTGCCGACAACGATCGCGACCTCCAAGGGCTTGCCTATCTTGCGGCATTTCTCCCAATGGGTCGAGAGATCCTGCGGCGTGCCCGACATGAGACCGGCCGTGGTCGGGCCTTTGATCAAGCCGCGATAGTTACCGACATTGCGTTTGCCGGTTTCCGGATCCTTGGTGATCCAATGGCCGGCGGTGATGTAAGGCCCGTTGTCGAATCCCGGCGTCGACATGGGAACGGCGAACTCGAGCAAGCCGCCGTGCTCGAGCAGCTGATCGCCTTTGTGAATTTCTTCCTGGCACGAGCCGGAGCTGACGAGCACCGGATCGATCAGATGATCCATCGCGTAGATCCAGCGATCGGCGACTTCATCGGGCTGGCATTTTAGACCCAGGCAATAAATCGATTCTGATCCGGAAAGACCGCCGACGAGAACTTGGCAGTTGTATTTGCGCTTCTTGCCGTCGGTGACGTTGTCGAACAGAAATCCACGGCGGGCTTCTTCGGGGATTCCGCCCCTGAACTGCCAGCGGACCAGCGGTTGGAGCTCGCTGTCTTTGTTGATCTCGCGGTGAATCCGGTACAGTTTGCCGTGTTCATCCAGAGCGCTGATAAACTCACGTAAGTCTTCATAAGGTTTGGCAAAATTCATAGCATGTTTGTCTATGCTTTTTCCCCGGCTTTGGCAAGCGTTGACGCGCAACTTGGCTTGCAAATCCCCGTCCGATCCGTAAGATGAAATTCTCTCCCTATGGCACTCAAAATTTTCAACACCTTAAGCGATGACAAGGAAGAGTTCGTGCCGTTGTCGCCGGGCAAAGTGCGCATGTACGTGTGCGGCGTGACGGTTTACGATTCGGCTCACCTCGGGCATTGCCGCTTTTTACTCACCTTCGATGTGATTTATCGCTACCTGCTTTTTCGCGGCTACGATGTGATTTACGCGCGCAACTTTACCGACGTCGACGACAAGATCATCAAGCGCGCTAATGACGAACAAGTCGATTGTACCACGATCACCGATCGTTATATCGCGGAGTTTCAAAGCGACAGTGAATCCCTGGGACTGCTGGCTCCGACCATCGAGCCGCGCGCGACTCAGCATATCGGCGAGATCATCGCGATCATCCAGCAACTGGAAGGGAGGAGACTTGCCTATCGGGTCGATGGCGATGTTTTCTATTCAGTGGCCGGCTTCGCCGGCTACGGCAAGCTGTCGCGCAAAAAAATCGATGAACTGGCGGCGGGAGCGCGTGTGGAGGTGGACGAGCGCAAACGTTCGCCGCTGGATTTTGCTTTATGGAAGTCGAGCAAGCCGGGCGAGCCGACATGGGAGAGCCCGTGGGGGCCGGGGCGGCCGGGCTGGCACATCGAGTGTTCGGCGATGAGCACCAAGTATCTCGCCCAGCCGTTCGACATTCATGGCGGCGGTCGTGATCTCATCTTTCCGCACCATGAAAACGAGATCGCTCAATCGGAAGGCGCCTATGATCAGGCGCTGGCGCGCTATTGGATTCATAACGGATTTCTCTACATTGATCAGGAAAAAATGTCGAAATCGCTCGGCAATTTTCTCACCATTCGTGAGATCCTCGAGGAATTCGATGCGGCGGCGTTGCGTCATTATTTCCTGTCGAGTCATTATCGCAGCCCGATGGATTTCTCGAAGGAAGGCCTGAGCGAAGCTGCCCGGGCGACCGATCGTATTTACGAAACCATTGAACGGCTGCAACGTTCGGCGGCGGGGATCGACCGAGCCGTGCCGGACCGTGGACTGATCGAAGCATTCCGTCGGGAGATGGATGACGACTTCAACACGCCGCGTGCTCTGGCGTTGATTTTCGACGAGGTGCGCGCTCTCAATCGCCTGCTGGACGAAAAAGAATCCAAGGGCATCGAAGCAAAAAGCGCGGCGTTACGGACGATTTGTGATACATTGGGGCTGCTGCGTGACGGCTACGCGGAAGGGAAAAAGCAGCGCTTCTTAAAAAAAGGGGGTGTGACCGTCGCGCGAATCGAAGAGTTGATTCGTTTACGCGACCAGGCGCGGCTCGAAAAGCATTGGCAGGAAGCAGACCGGATCCGCGATCAGCTGAATCAGCAGGGGATCGTGTTGGAAGACACGGCCGAGGGGACGATGTGGAAGATCAAATGACCAAAGCGAAGTATTGTCGGCGGGTCGCCGTTCTAGTCATAAGCTGCGGTCTTATGGGCGTTATCGGCTTGGGACGGGCGCAGGAGCAGCCCGCGCCGCCGGCGAGCCGCGGACCGGCAGAGATGAATCTGCGCAAATCGGTCATTGCGCGCGAGTTTCAGGGCCGGCGATTCGCCGGCGAGGAGCGCCAAATCGCCCGCGGTGATTCGCTCTGGCGCATATTGGTCGAGGAGAAGGGTTTACCCGAACGAAGATTTCACAGTTACCTGGTCGTCATTCGCGGCCTGAATCCGCAGGTCAAGAGCCTCGACGTGCTGCGGGTGGGCGATCGACTCTTCATTCCTCTGCGATTGGATGAAGTGGAGCAAGCGCCATCGAGCCCGGTGCCGGCCGCAGCGGACCGAGACCGGGCCGGTTCTGGGCAAACGGTCAATTACCGGATTAAAGAAGGCGATTACCTGTATCGCATTCTGCGTGAGCACATGAAATTTTCCGACCAGCGCAAGCTCGCGCAGTATTATGCCCTGGTGAAGGATCTAAATCCGGAGCGAAAAGATTGGGACAATTTACTCGAAGGAGACGTGATTCGCTTACCGGTGACCGAACGCAACTTGCAGACCGTTAACACGGAAAGTGGCGCGTCCAAGCCAGCTCAAATGGCAGCCGCACCGGCTCCGGCTGCAATCGTCTCGGCAGAGCCTGCCATCAAGGCGCAAGCCGCGCCGCTGGCCCGTGCTACCGTGGAGCAAATCATCCGTTCGCCGGCGCGGGAAAACATGCGGCTATTCGCGCAAGTGGTCAAGGCGATGGGAAATGACATTCAGCTGAGCGGCGAAGAGGTCGTTGCCTTGCCGCAAGGGACTGTTCGATTCGACACGAGCAGCTATCCGGTCATTTACAACGCGGCGCTTCGACAAAAAATAGTGATCGATCCGGACGGGAAAATTCCCGCATCTTTGAGGACAAAGCTGAGCGATCCGAGCATTGGCACAGCGGTCTTGCCCCTGGGCAACGGCCTATCGCTGCAGGACGCCGTGCGGCAATTACTTGCCGGGCTCGGTTATCAGCCGCTCCCGGCTGGAAAGCCGATCGTCGTACAAAAGGGCGGTATCGCCTTCGAGGCAAAAGGAAGCTGGATGGCTTTAGCGCCCGAGGTCAGCAATAGGACCCAGGAATTACTGGTTATCAATCTCGTCGATTCCACCAATGAAATCCCGGATTACTTGAAAGCGGCATTGGCGAATCACGGTCTCGATTTACGCGAGATCGTGTTGCCGCAGCCGGTCAATGACGCGGGAATCATGAAAATATCGAAAGAGCTCAAGCCAGAGCCGACGGCGGCAAGAAACTTACCATCGGACAAAAGGGAAGTCGTCGACGCCTTACTGTTATCCTTCGGCGTCACGTTCGGGGTCGCCGAGAATATTTCGGTTGAATTGCGGGATGGATTGCGAATGGACAAACGGGCCGATCGCCTTTTCGAGTTGAGCGGCAGACGCACGGCGTTTTTCTTTCAACCGTTGGACCCGGCGATCCGCCAAGCTTTACAAGATAAGCACGGGATACAAACGTTGGAGTTGGAGATCGACTCGCTGTCGTCGCGAGATGTCATCGCCCGGGTTTTAAGTTTGCTGGGCGATCAGGTGGCGTATCGCGAGCACCGCTTCTCGGCGACCGCCGGTTCGGCGCCGGATCGGTTGACGGTGAAGGCGTGGGGCTTTCACGTCGCCCGAAAGGCGATGTTTGTAACTGATCGACAGATCCCGCCGGCACTGCACCGGTTCTTTTTTGAAAAGGGACTCGAGATCGTCTATTTTCATTAGCACGATCGCGCGGGCGCCCGTAGCTCAACTGGACAGAGCATCAGACTTCGGATCTGAGGGTTGGGGGTTCGAATCCCTCCGGGCGCGCTAGATTTCAAAGACTTAGCGGCTATAACTAATCCAAAATCTCGCCGATGTGTCAAAAGGTGTCCTGGCTGGTATAAGTAAAGTTGGGCTTGTGAAGAGATACTGTTCTTGTCGACCGTCTAATCCTGGAACAGGACGGGATCGAGATCGTCAAGGAAATCGTTCAGCAGGGGTCGTTGAGAGTCAGTCGTGCGCGCGTTCATCGATCCACGCCTGCGCTTGCTGCAATTCGCTGACAGTAGCCAGTGTACGCACATGCTGCGTCTCCTCCGGACCGCGACGTATTTCACTGGAAACTTGAAGCCTATTCTTTCAGTACCAGATACTTCAGCTTGAAAAACAGCATCCAGTCGCTAGAAAAACACCCTGGTATGCTAGCAGACTGGCGAGCTGATCTCGAAACAACGCGGAATCAGAGCGGAACGAAAAGCTGTTCGTGCTCGCGGCGAGATGGCCCGACGATAGGGGGCTCAAGTCAGGTTTCGGTGCAGTTGTTCACGCAGTAGTCTTATCGTGCTTTTTCTTCTGCCATTTGCACCAACTGTAGCAGTTCGTCATTGATCCGTAACGGTTGCGTCATCCTCTATCATCACGGAGTCTCGTAGATGCCCCCAATCAAATACAAATAATGCGTAGTAGTTAATCCCTTTCAGTCCAAGTATCCGATCGGATTTGTACATTCGAACACAAATATTCGGATTGTTCCGGCGAGAATGTTACCCAAACGAAGCTCGTTTCTTATTTTCCGATAAATTACTAAGTGGCATCCATATTGCCCTCGCCTTTGCACAATAAAAACAAAGGAGGCAAAAGTACAAGAAATTTTCATTCGAGGAGGTGGTAACAGAAAAGGGATGTTCATTCCACCACGGAAGGGCGCCGAATTTATTTACCGAAAGAAGAATGGAGTAAAACATGAAAAAATTCATTTGTTTCGTTGCCATTTTGCTATCCTTTACTCTTAGCTCTGCCGTTACTATGGCAGGCCAGGGTAACGATCTGCCGTCCGGTCCGAGGTACATGCTGAACGTGATCGCCTTCGACAACTGTCCCGCTGGTGACTTTATCGGTTCAAACCGTCATATGATCGCAGTGAAGGCAAATTTCGACTCCTACAGCGATCCTTCGCAACCTCTGACAGGTACCCAAGCAGGCAAGCTCGCCAGCGAATTGATCAAAACCAACACCATCGCCCTGACACCAGGAATTGATTTCCAGGTCCTTGACGGGAACGGCTGCAGCAACGGGGGCGCCGAGTTCATGCTACCACCAAATCCTTATACCTGTCCTGTAGATGATATAAACTGCCTCAATACGGATCCCACATTCCAGGAATACAGGGTTTTTGTCCGGCTCGTAGGAAAACCAAAGACGGGGATTGGCGTCACGAGCTGTGCAACGCAAACGGTCACGGATCCATTGACAGGGGTAACTGAAGACATAATCGTTTGTTCTACAGAAACTGTGGTAAAGGTTCGGATGACTGGAAAAAACAATCAAAAGTTTGAGGATGTCTCAAAAGAACTTCTTACTGTATGCCTGGACACCGACGCCGACGGAACATGTAATATAAGGTACCCGCTGTTTGCGGCACAATTATTCGATTACTTCTGGCAGTGGAATACCTCCGGGAAGGCACATGCTCAGCTTGTGTTCATTCCTAATCCAGACTAAGAACACAAAATAGAGCGGCAAAAATTTCAAAGCTTTGAAAGGCAGGCTCGCTTATAAGGCAGCCTGCCTTTCAAATTCAGAACTCCTGATCTGCGGCACGTCCCGTTGGGACCGGGTTGTCTTCCTGTCGGCTGCGCTGTCGTCATAGCTGAACCATACTCAGTTCGTCCGAATGTGAAGCAACGTATTGTCCTTTGGCGAGCTCGTACCGCGCACTAAATCCGTGCGCTTCAAGACCACGGTGCATGCGGGACAAATATCTGGTGACGGACGCCGACCGACATTTGACGTGTAGCAGATTCAAAGGAAACGTTCCGGCTTTTGGTAGCTGTGTGAATCTCGACCGGAATGGCTACAAGGCCAAACGATATCACGCCCGAGCGATTGGCGAGGCATGTATATGCCGCTCCGGAATAGGAGCAAAACCAAAACCCCTACAAGGTTCTCAGCAAAATTTTTCCATCCATTCGGCGAGTGGGCCTTCGTTGACCCTCACTGTCCACCGACCTCGAAAGCGGGGAACTGGCTGAGCCGAATCATGCGTTCTACCGTCCGCGTGGGATACATGCAGCAATTCAGCAGCCTGCCGGAGAGCTATAAAACGGAAAGGATCAGGATCATTTTCCATATAGGATTTCCAGCTAAGAGCAACGCCAATGCCATTACCCCCTAGGCTCTTTTTGAACCTCTAGCATGGTTCTCTAAACAGCACGTGTCGATTTCCGCACTTGCATTAGCGGTATGAGCATTGCCAGCGCCTGGGATTGAGGCAGTACGTATAGGGAACATACATTCTATTTTGGGTGATCTTTGGCGCTCGCAGAACTTTTATGGCAGCGCCTTGCGAGGGTGAATAACCGATCCGGTAAATGTAATCAATCAGACTTCGTATCAAACGCAACAGATTTGTATACCTTCGTGACCGGCTGTTCAGGGGCGGGAGTGCGATATGCATCTACTTTCCAACCAACGTGGCTCAGTAATCGTCTGGGTAACTTTGATGGCCGTCTTGCTGCTTGTGATGGTTGGACTCGGGTTAGATACTGGCCAGCTGACATACGTCCGCAACCAAGGTCAGGCGGCGGTAGATGCAGCTGCATTGGCTGCGGTCTCCGCGCTGCCATCAAAAACCCCCGACCAAGTTGTCGCCCGAGCCGCTGGATTCAATTCGGTGAACGATTACGTCGAAAGCCCAACCAACAAGATCGGAAGCTCGCATGTCAGCTACGTCAAGTACGACTACACGACAAATCAGATCACGAACTACGCCGAACCCATAGCCACCGCCAATGGCGTCAGGGTCGCGCTGGAGGGGGTAGCTAACAGCATCACGACCCCGGTCTTTCTAACCCCGCTGATGAACCTGTTTGGCATGAGTACGTCAGGCACGAAGGATATCAACGTCAGTGCAGTTGCGACAATAATATCGAAGCCGGCGATCCCTATTGCTTTATGGTCAAACGGCTGTACTCAAAATGGCGTTGAATACAATGTACAAATAAAGATGCAACACCCGGATCAGAACAGTACCGGAGAGAACGCCTGTTGGACGACTTTCCTGGATTGTTCCTCGGGTGCACCAGACATTAAGGCAGAGTTTCAGACTGCCGGAAGTTGTTCGGGTAACCCAATAGATGGAGCAATCGAAATTGGTACTCTCATTTGCCAGAACCGAGGTCAAGTCACCAGCGTTTTGCAATCAGCTGAGCAATTCTTCACTGACCCCGACCACGCAGGACGCTGGTGGATCGTGCCGGTCCTATCGGTGGAGGGAATTGTGATCCGCAAAACCCGACGCCGATCACCAACTGGGCTAAAATCTACCCGGTATCATTTGAAACACAAGGCAATCCAAAATACATCCAGGCCAAGGTAGTTTGCGACCCAGGGATTCGGTACGACCCCGATACCAGTCTGTGTTTTTCTAACAGGCTGATTCGGGAACCAGGTAAAGGATATTAGCAGTGCTTTGGGGAATCGTCACTGCCGCGCTGGTCTGGCTGTTACTCATTCCGCTGCCAATCGATCTGGCGTTTGGTATCGCATTGGGAGCCGGCATGGTGACTGCCTGTTTTTGCGTGCCCCAGGCGAAAGTCTCACGTAAGCTATTTGCCCACCTGCGGTTAAGCGTGCAGTAGGGCATGTCCTCGCTTCGCGTGCCACCCGGCCGCAACTTCATGGTGCACCCTTACCCCTCGACGATTTGATCTGAACAGCGGATGTTGCAGAACGGGTTAGCGTACCGCTGAGAATGCCCCATTCAACTACGTTGACGCGGTCCTGGCGCATGCTGCGGGCTGGTTTATCTGATTGTGAATTGGAGCGAACTTCGGTTCTGAGGGGTTGGGGGGGTCGAACCCCTGCGGCCGCGCCACATTCAATAGCTTACGTCCGTCAATCTGATCCTATCTACAATTGTTTCCGATTTTTGTTTCCAACCCCAAAGGTCGTCTTCTTTTTCTTGGACCTGCGCGGCACTCCTGGCGGCGGCATCTTGTGTCCGCATTGTCTGCGGGCCTACGCCGAACAAGAGCCACGTCGGCACGATATTAAGCTGTTCGCACAAGGTGACCATCGACTTGACGTGCTGTGTCTGTAGCCCGCGCTCAAGACGACACCACACGCTAGGACTCAAGTCATATTCGCGGCAAAAAAGCGCGCAGGCCAAAGCCGAGCTCACTTCGCACCTGCCGTAGCCGCTGGCCCATTTTTTCTGGAGAGTAGCCATTTATAAGAAGCTCAATCCGGTGAGCCGCTGGGATTTTGCTGGCGCTGCACGATCTCGCGCGTATTCTCTCGCTCTTCAATCCATTGGGTGAATTGGCTTTCACGGACTCGCCACTGTCCGCTGACCTTGAAAGCGGGGAATTGGCTAAGCCGAATCATGCGTTCTACCGTCCGCGTGGATACATGCAGCAACGCAGCAGCCTGCCGGAGAGTTAGAAAACGGAAAGGCTCGCGATCATTTTTCATATAGGATTTCCAGCTAGGAGCAATGCCAATGCCATGACACAACTTGGACGGTGTTGGAAAACTCTGGAGGTATTAACCCATTACATCCCTGACAGGTGCCGACCTCAATAGAAAATTTTACCGGCCCGGTGGAACGCCAGACCTAGCGAAAGAAATCCGATGTGGAGACCAGAAGCGCTTGAGGTTTGTTAAATTCGTCCATCTCGCTATTTGTGCTTGTGGATTGGAGCGAACTTCGGTTCCAAGGGTCCGGGTTCGAATCCCTCTGAGCGTGCCACATTGCGATCGTGGTCACAGGGAACGTGGGTCAAAGTACATCTACAATCTCGTCCCAACCTCGTCCTGCCTGGTATGTAGCAACGTAGTTCTCGTACTCGAAATTATCCTGCCGGTGCAGGCGAGAAAAGCGACCGCCTGAGCAATCGAAAACGCGTAAGACGGCAGAAAATCTGTCCAGCCGTGAAATGGCTAGGTTGACTGATCTAAAGACGATGTAATGGATAGATTGTTGCGCTCATGAAGGGGCCACGACTTACGGTCAGGACGTAGGAGACTTCCAAAATGCTTTTGCCAAGTCCATCCACTCTTTGACTTAAATTCTTTTAGGTATTCGTCTAACAAAAACTGCGCTTCTTCTTCCGAGATAAGCCCGTTTGTCCGTGCAGACGCTATGGACTTTCCCCAGATCCGCATCTCCAATTCCTTCCTATTCACCGTTGCCTCCAAGTTTGAAATCCGCTTTATCTATCACGTTTATGCAACAAAGCAAACACCGGCGGGACAAGCTAGCAAAGGCGATGCGCTC
This sequence comes from Binatia bacterium, assembly GCA_050735675.1. Lineage (GTDB taxonomy): Bacteria > Desulfobacterota > Binatia > UBA9968 > UBA9968 > DP-20. Next base: position 14,895 of record JBOHVN010000226.1, read on the forward strand.
CCTTTGCAGTTTTGGTAATCTCGGCAAAACCTCATCGAGCAGCGCCGGCTGCGGATGATCTCGTACAAGATGGAACAAGTCGAAAATTATCACGACTGCCAGCAGGCGGCTAAGGCAATTGATCAATCCACAATCACGAAGATGTCGAAAATTGCTGAATCGGACAGTTTCTTGTTGTAATCGCTGCCGATTATGCGAGAAATAATAATGCGGAGCGGGGCTGCGAATCCCTGCCGGGCGTTAATAATCTGGGCCGCTTCGCATCATTACTTCCGGAAGCTAAAGTTTGTTCATGACTCCAACGGGAGACACACCGATCAAGGTCGTTGCCGGCCTGATCTATCGAGATGAACGACTGCTGGTCTGCCAACGGCGCGCCGACGGCGCTTTTCCGCTGAAATGGGAGTTTCCCGGCGGCAAGGTCGAAGGAGGAGAGGCGGAGGTTGCCGCTCTGAGGCGCGAACTGTGCGAGGAGTTGGCCATCGAAGTCCGGGAAGCCAAGTTTTTCTGCCGGCACGATCATTCTTACAAAAACGGTCTTAGGGTTTCGCTTCGTTTCTACAACGTATGTGGGTTCGATGGCGAACCGCAAAATTTGGTATTCGAACGGATTTCGTGGCTTAAATTATCCGATCTTGAGCAGCTGGATTTCCTGGATGGCGATCGACCTTTGATCGCAGAGCTCGCAGCGGGCGAGGGAGCCGCGGTGTTGGGGAGATAATTAATTTGTCGTTTCCCTTCTCTGGATACTCAAATTTCGTCGAAATCGCTTCGTGTAATTGACAGCAACTGGCGCTGCGGCTATCCTAAGCGGGTTTTTGAAAGCCGCGGAATGTTCATCCGACGATCGACTTACGGCCTTACCATTGTTGCGATCTTGCTCGGGACAGCGATTGCCGCATTCGCCGATGTTTACGCTTACAAAGACCCAAATGGTGTCGTGACATTTACCAACGTTCCTACTCACGGCCGCTTTCGCCGCGTGCTTAGAGACACGAACGGCCGCACGGCATCCGCGGCACCGTTCAACGCCTCCTACGATTCGCTCATTCGCACCGCCTCGGGCCGCTACAACATCGACGCGGATCTGATCCGCGCCGTGATCAAAACGGAATCGGACTTCAACGCCACTGCTCGTTCCCGTAAAGGAGCGATGGGCCTGATGCAGCTCATGCCGGACACTGCGCGTTTACATAACATCGTCGACGCTTATAATCCTGAAGAGAATGTCGAGGGCGGAGTGCGTCATTTAAAGATGCTGCTCGATCGCTATAGAGGCGATCTCGAGCTTTCTCTGGCGGCGTATAATGCGGGCAGCGGGGCGGTTGAAAAACATCGGGGTGTTCCGCCGTTTGCCGAAACCAGAGAATACGTGCGCCGAGTCCTGCGCTTTTACGATTCTTACCGGGGCGAAGCCTTGCAGCTTTCCAGCCCGGTTCGCCAGTAGACGTTACAATCTGTCGCAGCAGAGTCTTCCGTGGTTTGCACCATCCCAAATCTATTAAGCCTGTTCCGAATCCTGATCATTCCGATCCTGGTCTATTTGCTGACCTTCCCGGATCGGTCGTCGTCGCTGCTTGCTGCGGCGCTCTTCTTGGTGGCGTCGGTGACCGATTATTTTGACGGCTATCTGGCCCGGCGCAACAAAAGTGTTTCCGATGTCGGCAAGATTCTCGATCCGCTCGCGGATAAATTGATGGTCGCGTCGGCTCTGATCATGTTGGCCGCTATCGACCGGCCGCAGGAGCCGAGCGTGCCAGCGTGGCTGGTCGTCGTGGTTTTGGCGCGCGAGACGGCCGTGACGGTGCTGCGCGGCATCGCGCTCAGCGAGGGGATCGTGATGCAGGCCGAGACGCTCGGCAAATACAAATTTATTCTACAAGCCTATGCCGTGGTCGGTTTGCTGGTGCACTACCGATATGGGGGCCTGGATTTCTTCGCCGCCGGGATGTACTTTCTCGTGCTCTCGTCGGCCATCGCGCTGTGGTCGGGGGTGAATTACCATGTGCAATTCTTCCGCTTGAGACAAGCACGTCTGAGCCGCGCGTAACTCGCATTAAATTGACAAACTGATCGGCTTCAGGTACTAAAAAATCATTGCGGGTGTAGCTCAGTTGGCTAGAGCGTATGCTTGCCAAGCATAAGGTCGGGAGTTCGACCCTCCTCACCCGCTCCATTTTCAAGCCCTCGAGAGATCGAGGGCTTTTTTCATCTGTGAGCGGGCAAGCGTCTGCTATGGTAATGAAGCCTTGAGGATGGGCTTTTGTGTGATGGTTTCAAGCATCTTACGGGTTTTACGTTCAACGAGAAGTGTGAATCGAAAGAAACAAAGCTGGCGGTGCGACCGTGAGTCCGGCATGTGAAAAACAGCTAGGTCGAAACTTTGTCATCTTCCATCCATCGGATTTCTCTCCGGCCAGCGATGTTGCCTTTGCTCATGCCCTTAAAATCGCGCTGCAGTCGAAGGCGAAGCTCGATATCATGCATGTGGAGAGACGTCTTAGCCCGGAGAAAACCTATTGGCTCGACTTCCCGGCAGTGAGAGCTACCTTGACGCGATGGGGGATCTTGCCCGCGGGTGTTAGGGGGAAGAGGTCGCTAAGACCGGTCTCCGTATCAGGAAGATCCTACAGTCGGGTGCCGACCCCGTCGAAACCATGCTGCGGCATTTCCGCAGATTTCCGCGCGGCCTAATCGTATTGGCTACCCACCAAAGGGAAGGCCTTGACCGGTGGTTGCACAAAGCGGTCGCAGAGCCGCTCGCGCGCCGCTCGGGAGCCATGACGCTTTTTGTTCCACGCGAAGGGAGAGAGAGTTTGTTTCGCTGAAGGAGGGTGCAGTTAGGCTGACAAAAATTCTCATTCCCGTCGATCATCATCCGCATCCGCAAACGGCGCTCAATAAAGCTTTGCTTCTAGTGCGGAGGCTTGGTTGTGTCTCGGGAGAATTTCGGCTGGTTCACGTGGGCGACCGGCGAACAGCACCCGTGGTTGATCTGCCCAGGAGCCCCGGCTGGTCTTTTGATATGTTCGTAAAACGCGGCGATGTCGTAGATGAAATCCTAAAGACTGAGAGTGACTGGCATCCCGACTTCATGGTGCTCGCAACGCAGGGACACCTGGACTTTCTCGATGCGCTACGCGGCAGCACGACCGAACGAGTACTGCGCGGCGCGCACTGTCCCGTCCTCGCCATTCCCGCCCGGAAATGACGGCTGGTCGTCAGATAGCGCTGCGCCCTTCCTCGACACTGTGCCGTCCCTTGTGCACCCAGTGACGTCAACAAGAACATTATTATTCGAGGACAAAGCGCCGGCGTTCGTTTTTTAGCGCTCGCCGAGAAGCTCGAGCACCCGCGGCCGTTGGCACATGCCAAAATTGCGCTTTAGAGTGCTGCTGTGACTTGCCGATGGAGAATCATGTTTTGACCGCTACTTCACACCCGATTTCATAGTGCATGGAAAACCCTGGTAAACTGCGAACAGTTTTTGAGTATTTAATGGCTCGCCTGCTATTTTCAGGCCTGGCGCTGTTACCGCGACCGCTTGCTATTCGTGCGGGTCGCGCTCTGGCACACATCGCATATCTCGTTAACTGGAAACTTCGACGAATCGGCGAGCGTAATCTTGAATTGGCCTTTCCGGAGATGGGCCAGCGGGAGCGAAGTCGCCTATTACGCGGCTCCATAGTGAATCTGGGCCGGCACCTGGGCGAGTTTAGCCGTTGCTCCAGGGTCACCCCGGAAACTTTACGCAAGACCATTGACTGTGAAGGGTTGGATAATCTCGATGCCGCGCGAGCTCTCGGGCGCGGCGTCATCATGTTCACCGGCCATTTGGGCGCTTGGGAGATGATCAGCTTGACGCTTTCAGCCTTCGGCTATCCTTTCAATTTTCTGGTCAGGCGGATTAAGAATCCTGCCATCGAGCGATTGATCGAGAACACCCGCACACGTTTCGGCAATCGGACGATAGATAAACGCAGCGCGGCGCGCGCCATGCTCACGACCCTTCGAAGGGGCGGCATGCTTGGCCTGCTGGTAGACATCAATGTGATGAGGGATAAGGGCATCTTTGTGGATTTCTTTGGCGTGCCGGCGTCTACTACCTTCATGGCGGCAAAACTTGCGTTGCGCACCGGGGCGGCCGTGGTCCCGGTCTTTGCTCCGTGGGAAGATCGGCGACAGCGCTTTGTGATGTATATCGGCGCGCCGCTCACGATTGACCGCAGCGGCGATGAGGAGGAAGATATTCGGCAGCTCACGTCTAGGTTTACAAAGACCGTCGAAGACTACATCCGGCGCTACCCGGATCAATGGTTATGGATTCACAAGCGTTGGCGCACCCGGCCGCCGGGAGAACAAAATTTCTACGAGAGTGCCACGTCACACGCCCGCCCCCGCTGAGCTTGCTCCGATAGGGTTGGCGCCGCCCAGCGACGGCCTCGATCGTTCTGATTCTCTCAAAAAGGTTTCGCAACTGCCAGTGACTGAGTCTACAGGTATCGTGGCACAGCTATCGCGCAAGCTATAACTAGGCTATCGTGTCTACCATCGGAATCTGACCGTGAAAACGAATATTCAACGACTCATGCCTGATCCTCAGCCTTGATGACCCCAGCGCGGTAGATCCATGCATGGCACGCCGCTACATCCAGGCGCGGCGCGCGGCGAGAAGAGAGGTCACACGACATGGCTTTGCTTGAAGTCGACAATCTGCGTACTTATCTCTATACGCGGCGTGGCGTCAATCGGGCAGTGGACGGCGTCAGCTTCGAGCTGGACCGGGGCAGGAGCCTCGGCCTGGTGGGGGAATCGGGCAGTGGCAAGTCCATGACCGCCCTGTCCATCTTGCGACTTGCCCCAAAGCCGGCAGCGAAAACCATCGGCGGCAATATCCGCTTCGAGGGCGAGGACCTGCTCACGAAATCGGAGAAGGAAATGCGGCACATCCGCGGCGGTGGCATCGCCATCATCCTCCAGGACCCGCTCACCAGCCTCAACCCCGTATTCAGCGTGCAGTACCAGGTAGGAGAGTCCGTCAAACTGCACCAGCACCTTTCGGGGAGGGCGCAACTCGACAGGGTAATCGACAGTCTCCGGCGCGTGCACGTGCCCGCGCCCGAGATCCGCATGAAAGACTATCCGCACCAGTTCAGCGGCGGCATGCGCCAGCGGGTGGTCGGGGCCACCGCCATCGCCTGCGAGCCGAAGCTGTTGATCGCCGACGAGGCCACCACCGCTCTGGACGCCACCATCCAGGCGCAGTACCTGATGCTGCTCCGCGGCTTGCAGAAGGACCTCAACCTGGCCCTGCTCTTTATCACTCACGATTTCGGCATCGTAGCCAAAATGTGTGACGACGTCGCGGTGATGTATGCGGGCCGGATCGTCGAGTACGCCGATGTCCGGGAGACCTTCAACCACCCGGCCCACCCGTACACCCTCGCCCTGCTCCAAGCCGTCCCCAAAGTCGACGGGCGCGTGGAGCGGCTGTACGCCATCCCCGGCTCTCCGGCCACCGGCTGGACGCACAGCCGGGGGTGCCCTTTCGCGTCCCGCTGCGCCTTCGCCATCGACCGTTGCAGCGAGGAGAAGCCGCCGCTGATCACGCTCAGAGACGGGCACACCTCCGAGTGCTGGAGGGCGGAGGAGGTGTACGCCAAAAACATGGGCCTGTCACCCAACGGAAACCCGGACGCAGGCGCGCCGGATACCACGCCCAAGCCGATTACGAATGACCTCGTAGCCGCGCCTACGAACGGAAGCGGTCAGCATAGCAACAAGATCCTTGAGGTAGAGGACCTCCGCGTGTTCTTCCCGGTGAAACGGGGTCTCCTGTTCAAGCGGGAGACGCTGCTGATCAAGGCGGTGGACGGAATCTCCTTCGAGATCAAAGAGGGCGAGACCTTCAGCATCGTGGGCGAATCGGGCTGCGGTAAGACCACCACTGCCCGCGCGATCCTCAAGGTGGAAGCGCCCACCGAGGGCCGCGTCCTGTGGCACGGAAAGGACATCCAGGAGCTGAATCAGGAGGAGATGCGCGCCCACCGTTCGGCTGTCCAGGCTGTGTTCCAGGATCCGTACAGCTCCATGAACCCGCGCATGCGGGTGGGGGACTTCATCACTGAACCGCTGCTGATCAACACCAACATGTCCAAGAGCCAGCGCCGGGAGCGTGCCGAGAAGGCGCTCCAGCAGGTAGGGCTCAGGGCCGAGGACATCAACAACTTCCCGCACGAGTTCAGCGGTGGCCAGCGGCAACGCATCGCCATCGCACGGGCTCTGTCATCCTCCCCGCGCGTCATCGTCCTGGACGAACCCGTTTCCTCCCTGGACGTCTCCATCCGCGCCCAGATTATGAACCTTCTTAAGGACCTTCAGGAACGGGAGGGGTTCAGCTACCTCTTCATCGCGCACCACCTGGGGACAGTTCGCTACATGAGCCAGATGGTGGGCGTCATGTATCTCGGCCGCCTTATGGAGATGTCGGAGTGTGAGGAGCTGTTCAAGAATCCGCTCCACCCCTACACCAGGGCCCTGTTCTCCGCGGCCCTTCCCGATCATCCTGGCATCGAGCGCGAGGAGCTGCTGCTCCAGGGAGATGTGGCTGCCGCGACGGCCGTGCCGTCAGGCTGCCGGCTCCACCCGCGCTGCCCCATGGCCATGCAGGTTTGCGCCGAGGTGGAGCCTGCGTGGAAGGAAGTAGCGCCCCGGCACTGGACGGCCTGCCACCTCTACTAGCAGGCTGCGCTTACGCGGTTTCGAGTTTCGAGTCTTTGAGTTCCGAGTTTCAACCCGTAACCCGAAACTGTACTTCATCAGAGTTCCATGCGTTCCAGCAGTTCCAATCGTTCCAGACGTTTTGAACGGCTTGAATGATTTGAACCCTTGTTTTCGTTTGCCGCTTACCGCTTCGTGACCAGCGCCGCCAGGTTTAGCGGCCCTCGACCACGACTCTTGTCCAAACCCCAGTCGGGTACTTTCTTGCCGACGAACCACAACGAGGCGGAGGCGAAGAAACCGGGGCCGTACGCGCGCTCGTGAACGAGCTTGCCAAGTCTCGCCGTGGCTTCAGTATATTCCTCGAGGCTGCCTGCCTGTGAGGCCGCGGCCAATGCGTCTACCACGTCTTTATCGTGTTTCGGTCCCCAGTGCTCAGTCGGACCCCAGACGGAGTAGGATCCGGCCAGCGATGTGATACGCCCGCCGGGACCAAAGAACATAATCGAGTCCACATAGCCTACGTCGTTTTTACGCCGCCGCGCATACTCTGCCCGATCGATGGGATCGATGGTGACCTTGAAACCGACCTTCTCCAACATCGGTTGCATTGCCTCGGCGAAGTCTCCTTCCTCCGGGTAATTGTTCCAATAGACCAACTTGATGCTCGGCCCACGCCCCGCTGGAAAGCCGGCGGCAGTAAGGAGCTCGCGCGCCTTATCCGGGTCATAGGGGTACGGTGTGCCGCAGGCCTCGACGTATTTCGGGTTCATGGTCGACAATTCTGTCGAGGGCGGCCACGTGCAGCCCCAGGGCGTCACGCCGACGCCGCGCCAGATGCTCTTGGCGATCAGCTTGTGGTCGATAGCATAGGTCGCTGCCTCGCGCACTCGTTCATCATGAAAGACGTTATTTTTATGCCAGGTCTGAAAGAAATACAGGCCGATCATATGGGCAGCGGGCTTGGTGGCCGGTTTGGCTCCGATGGCCGCCGCCCGGCCCAGGAAGTCGCGGCTGCCCTCGATAATGTCCAGCTGCCCCGTGCGGAACTGAGCGAGACGTGTGCCGAATTCCGATACGTTCCTGATCTCGATGCGCTTGTACACCGGGCAGCCCAGGAGCGGGTCCTTACGGGCCGCCTCCAGGGTGATAAACCGCTGAGCCTGGCGGTCGACGACCCGGTACGGGCCCGCTGCCAGCGGATTCTTGCGGAAGCGGTCGAAGGCCTCCTGCGAGATCATGCCATCGGAGTGGTACTTCCTGGAGGTTACATAAATCGGAAAAACCAGCGGCGACATTTCGTGCGCAAAGGTCGGGGCGCCCTTGCCGAATTCGATGCGCACTTTACGCTTGTCGAGGACCTCCGCGCTCACCTTGATTCCTCTCAGCGTGGCTTTAATCTGGTCCTCCGCATAATCACTGGACGACAGCTTGATTGAAAACACCACGTCCTCGGCGGTGATGGGATCGCCGTTATTGAACGTCAGGCCGTCGCGAAGCGTGACGATAAGCCCCTTGGCGCCAGGCAGGAACTCCCACGCTTCAGCAATCCCGAAGGCTTTATCGATGTTCTCCTCGCGTGGATCGGCCCCGAATAAAGGCATCTGGTGGAGTCGCGTGTAGTGGATGGATGCGAAGCGATTCTCCGCCGGATGCGGGGTAAACTCCTCGTTGAAGTGGCCGGCAATCCGCAGCACCGGCTTGAGCTCCGGGCAGCTGGCAAGCGAGTTGCCGGGTGATTTGCCCGGGCTTTGAGCCGCAAGCGCCAGTGTTGGGGTTGGCGGCGCGGATCCCTCGACCACCAGGATCAATATCGCCATGCATACCAATCCCGAAAGCGGAAGCAGCATGAGCCGATCTGCAGCCGCCAATCTATTTTTCCATTGAGTGGACATCGAAGTACCTCCTGTAATCATTTTGTGTTTTCCGCTTCCCCGTCGAGGTGAGAGTCACAATTTCGATCGTCCTAAATCTGCCGTAACCGAGGGTCGGTGTAGTCACGGAGCCAATCTCCGAGGAGATTAAAAGACAGGACCACCACGGCGATGGCAAGCCCGGGGAACACGGACAGCCACCAGGCAATCTCCAGATAATCCCTGCCGCTAGCCACCATCTGGCCCCAGGTAGGCGTCGGTGGCGGAATCCCCGCTCCCAGGAAGCTCAAGGTGGCTTCGAGGATGATGACGAAGCCGAGCTGCAACGTGAGCAGTACGACCGCGCTGTTCAGCACATTGGGCATGATGTGGGCGATCATAATACGCCAGTTCGATGCCCCCGCGACCCGCGCTAATTTGACGAAGTCGCGCTCCTTGACACTGAGGACCTCGCTGCGGATGAGCCTGGCGAACCGGGCCCAGAGAACGATGCACGCGGCGATGACCACGGTGTGCCCACCGGGGCCAATCACGGCCGCCAGTAGCAGCGCGGCCAGGATAAGCGGGAAGGCCATGGTCCCGTCGGCGAAGCGCATGATGATCGCGTCTACCCGCCCGCCGAGGTAGCCTGAGATCATTCCAATGAAAGACCCCAAAACGGAGCCAAAGACCAGGGCCGCCAACGCCACTTTGAAGGAGGGCAGAGCGCCGACGATGATCCGGCTGAATACGTCGCGTCCGAGACGGTCTGTGCCCAGAAAATAGCGCGCGTCCCCACGCTCCATCCACGCGGGGGGGAGCAGCCGTGCCCTTAAGCTCGTCTCGTAGGGATCGTTGGGAGCGAGCCACTCCCCGAACAGGGCGATGATCACGAACAGGCCAATGACGAACAGCGGGAGAATAGGCAGTCGCTGCAGGTTGCCCCACCGCAACCAACTTCGCAGCTTGCCCTGCCGCGCGACCAGGGTGGGTTGCTCTACCGGTAGGCGCTCGGTATCAATTATGGACATCACTTACCCCTTGGCTGCTGCCCGCTGCATGGGGCCTGTGGCAAATCTGATGCGCGGGTCCACCACCCCGTAAAGCAGATCGACAATGAGGTTCGCTGTCAAGACCACCACGGCGACCAGCCCGACCACCGCCTGTATGATTGGGAAATCCCGTGCGATGATGGCGCTCAGGAACAGGTTCCCTATGCCCGGCCAGTCGAACACCACTTCGGTGACCACCGAGCCTGAAACGGCGGTACCGACCCAGATGGCCAAAAAGGACATCACCGGAAGCAAGCCGTTGCGGAAGACGTGCAGCCACACGACCTTCCATTCAGGCACACCCTTCGCGCGCACTAGCTTCACGAACTCCGCATCCAACGATTCCAGCATCGAGGAACGCAGCAGGCGCGTCATAGCGGCAAACAGTCCCAGGGACGTGGTAATCGCCGGCAGGATGTAGTAGCGCCACGAATCGAGGCCGCCGGTGCCCATGCCTCCCGCCGGCAGCAGCCGGAAATGCACAGCGAATATCGCCATCAATACCAGGCCAACCCAAAACCCCGGCGCAGCCTGCCCGAAGGCGGCCAGCACCTGGGCGATGCGATCGGGCAACCTGCCGCGCTTGGTGGCGGCAAGGACCCCCAAGGGAAAGGCGGTCAGCAAGATCAGGATGAGCGAGGCAAGCTGGAGTTTCAGGCTCGCGATGAAGCGGTTGCCGACGAGGTCCGTCACCGGCTCTCCGTAGACGATGGAGCGACCGAACTCAAAGGTCGCCATGTCCCGCAGGAAGATGCCGAACTGCACGATGTAACTGCGGTCCGTGCCGATCCGCTGGCGGGCGGCCGCAATGTCTGCGGCAGACGCATCCGCCGGCAGATTGAGGACGGCGGGATCCCCCGCAGCACGGGTGGCTACAAAAATAACCACCATGAATAGGATCAGTGTGACAAAAGCTTGGGCGATGCGACCGGCAACGTACCTGATGGCCACGTACCTCCATCTGAGCCAGCGAATCGGGGAAGGGTCCCACAGAGCAACCGTTACCCGTAGCCTAGCCCGTGGTTTTCAGGCTACTTTCAATTCAACGAATGATCGACCGCTAACACGCATGGCGTTATTGAGTCAACAACGTGCGCGAGCTGACGCGAGGCGGATTGCCTCCAAGCCGAGTTGAATAGCCCGTACACCACACCCAATCAGGAGAATCGTACGGCGTTCCCCGAGGCGCCGCCGTTCTTGGCATGCGGCGATTCCGCGCACGGAAAACTCATTTGGCGAAGAAAATTAGAATGTCCACTTTGCTCCGGCCTGACAGCGATCCACTGGTCTAAAATTCTGCGAGAACATGTTCCACTTAGGCAACAACGCCGCAAAGAGGACATTTCATGATCTGTGTCACAGTGATCCATCGCATCACTTCGACAAAGCTCTCCATCACGGCGCGGCACCAAAGCAGATGCCAATGATCATCCGGCATCATGCCGCAATACGTATATTGGTGCGCTCGTAGGATTCGGTGAGAATTTTTTCGGCGATTGACCCTGTGGCTTCCACACACGAGTTGACTTCAGAAGTAGTTGTTCGCTAGTCTTGCGACCGCGAGTCGGAAAGGAAGCAAATATGGAAAAATTCAGTTACGCTCCCGTGCTGCTCCGGATGGTCATGGGAATTATTCTCTCGGTGGCAGGATATACAAAGCTGGTTGGGATCGCCGGCACGATTGAATACTTCGCCAAGCTGGGATTTCCTCTTCCAGTGGTAACCGCCTGGTTTATTACCTTGCTGGAATTGGGCGGCGGAATTGCACTCATCTTGGGGCTGTTCGTCCGTTATCTCGGGCTTCTTTATACTATCGAGTTTATTGTGGCATCATTTTGGGTCAAACTTCCTATGCAGGGCTACGCCGCGGCGCGGCTCGACCTGATGCTCCTTGCCGGCGCTGCCGCTCTCTACTTTCTCGGAGCTGGGCGTTGGTCCATAGACTCCATTTGGTTGGAAAAAGATAAGGAGGCAAAGAGTGGATGATTCCGGTGTTGAACGTTCTCAGTCTTTTTTCTTGTACTCGCTTACGGTAGTGATTGTATCTTCTAAGAATGTGGAAATCGGCTAGAGGATTCTCCAGTAGCGGCGTCTGGCTAACTTTTGTTTTCAATGCCACTTTTGACAGGGAGGCTGAAATGCGAATTGGAGCGCTCGTAGCAATTTGGGTTCTCGGCGCTGTTTTCTTTGCAGGATTTAGCGGGCATGTTCATGCGCAGTCACCGTATTATGAAGGGAAGACTATCAAGCTTATTCAAGGCCGCGAGCCGGGCGGCTCGGGGGACATACGGTCGAAAGCGGTCATACCGTTTTTAAGGAAATACATTCCGGGAAATCCCACCATCATCAATGAGTTCATGCCGGGCGGCGGTGGTCGCAAGGCAGCCAACCACCTTTTTAGCGTTGCGCGCCCGGACGGCCTTACCATCGGACATGTTAGCAGCGGGATTGTGACCAGCGCCGTCCTGGGCGAGTCCGGCGTGCAATACGACATCGACAAGTTCCATTGGCTCGGCTCCACTGACAGCGCGTTTCACTACGCTTTCTTCACAAGGAAGGAGTTGGGGCTGAGCACTATGGAAAAACTTCAGGCCCATTCTGGGCTCAGAATCGGCGCGACCTCCGTCGGCCATACCACGTATACCTACGGACGCACTTTCGCGTGGCTCCTCGGTCTCAAGGATGCCAAATTTGTTTTAGGTTACTCGTCCATAGAAGTTGATGTCGCCATGGCGCGGGGAGAGCTGGATGCGCGCAGCAACAATACCGCCGAGGTGATCCGGCGAAATCCCGGTGCGGTAAAGAAAGGGCTGTTCGATTTTCCGGCGATCTTGAAAATACCGAGAGAAGACAAGGAGCCCGAATTCGACCATATCCGCGAAATCGATACTTTTACGAAATCCGAGAGGGAGCAGCGGTTCCTTGCCTTGACACGCGCGACGAGACTCGTGGGAACGCCCTACCTGCTTCCTCCGGGCACGCCCAAGGAACATGTGCAAATTCTGCGGGAAGCAATGAAGAAAACATTCCAAGACCCCGAGTTCCATAAGGAGTTCAAGAAGCTGACCCGGGACGACCCAAGTCCGCTGATGCCGGAAGCCCAGGAAGAAATCGTAAGGTCGGTGCCCCGCGACGCGGAGACGATCGAGCTGTTTAAATGGATCAACGGCAACAAGCCATTGCCGGCGCGTTAGGTTCGACTACGGAGCGGTTGGCGCTAATTTCAGGCGTGCTGGCTCCGGGCTTGTGGTTATCGATGACGTAGGTCCGAACTTCAAACTAGAAACCAGAAACGAAAGACCCGTCACTCGACACCGTGTTTAATCGCGGTTGCTTGACTTCTCGCTGGAGCGGCGAGGATCAGATGATGGCGGCCGCCGATACCCCGCACGGAGAGGCGCGCGAGCGCTCGATGGACATCGTGCGCTCGGCGCACGGACCTTTCAGAGCGGGCAAAGAAGAAATCCTCGGTGAAAATGCCGAACGGTTTCACTTGTGAACGTGAATTCTTATTTTCTCTTGCGTCAAGCAGTCGCGCCGAGCTACGGCCGAAAGTCGAGTCGTAGAGTCTGGTAGACCCTGGCGATTTGCCGGACCATGGCTATAAGCCTATCCCCCTTGTTTCTCTCCGTTCAAAACCAGATTTACCGGTGAACGATGTGATCTCTGGTACCGGCCTTGCCCAAGGGGTTCTGAACATTTCTGTAATTTGTAAGCTTCATTTCTACTTCATACAGTGTTGTACCCGATAAGAAACGCTCTTTGTCGTACGTGGTAACTCCTGTCAACGATTTTCCACAAAATTCATAGCCAAGCTTCATATCCGCCGGTGGCATCGCGCTTGCTCCACTATTCACGATAATTGAGCGTTCTATCTCGCTTTTTGGGTAAGTTGTGTTGTTTAGGGAATAATTCTGGAATCGCAGCGACATTTCTCGCTTGCGGCAACTAGGATGGAATCAGTTGTTGTATTAGTGCTCGAGCCTGATCCGTGGTGCCACCTCGGATTCGTGCACGTTTTGAAGGATGAGCCCCAGATCAAGCTCCTTGAGGGAGTAGATTATAATAGGATCATAGCTCTAAGAAGTATTCCGACGGATTTAGATCCGAGCGTCGTGATGCTTTCGCATACCCTCCTGGCTGAGTTCAAGTTATCATTGCTTGCGAAGATCAAAGATCTTTTTCCTGGAGCCAACATTCTTGTTCATGGTTACGAAGCGAATATTGACAAGGTCGCCGAAATTTTGATTGCGGGTGCTAAAGGCTATTTCTTGCTCTCCGGTCAACCTGAGAATCTGCTCGAAAGTTTGAAGTTTGTCAGTAAAGGTCTCATCTGGGGACCCCCTGAGGCGATAGCACGGAGCCTCGGGCGCTTAATCAGCCTCAAGGACATAAAGCCGGTAGCCACCCGAGCAGACCTAATTAGCCCCCGCGAGCGAACCCTTGTAAATCTTCTGTCAAAGGGCCTGAGCAATAAAGAGATTGCCAACAAGCTCGGAGTTGCTGAAGTTACAGTAAAGTTCCACTTAGCCAAGCTTTATAAAAGATTCAAGGTCCAGACCCGCCTCCAGTTGCTCACCTACGCAATCGACCACGAGCTGATTTCCGGCCGGAAATCGTGGGAAACAAGAGCGTCGTAAATTCTGTTTCTGTACGTCCTGCCTATATCGAAAGGCTCAATGGCTGATATCTCTTTGGATACCTGTCCTCGCGTTTAACCTATCCGTTTTTCCTTTAGAAATATCCTCTTGGATCCTTGATCCCTGCTGCCAGGTCGCATATTGGCAAACTTAGTGATCGGCTTGCCAGAACCCCTAAGGAAAGAATGTGCGCCGGAAGTGCGAGGGCACTCAAAGATAGAAGATAAAGGTAAGATAACGATTGATTTTCTGCGGCAGATGGTCGCTTTTCGTGCGCGTAGCGTCAGAGAGGCCGTGAACCTTATGTACAACAGCTACTTTGGATTCCCAGAGTCACCCTTTAACGTTACTCCTGATCCGCGTTTCTTTTACACCAATCCTGTTTACCAGGAGGCCTTCGCTGCCCTGCGCTATGGGATCGAAGCCAAGAAGGGATTCATCGTCATCACCGGGGAGGTGGGAACAGGAAAAACCACCCTGCTGCGTAAACTGATGCGCAACTTGGGAGACACCATCCACTCGGTCTTCATCTTTAACACTCTCCTAAGCTTCCCGGAATTGCTGCAGCTCATCCTTCATGATCTGAGCTTGGCCCCTAAAGAACCAAGCAAGGTAGCGATGCATCAGGAGCTGAACGACTATCTGATCAAGCAGCTCAAGCAGGGCCACGTCGTCTCGGTGCTAATCGACGAAGCCCAAAACCTAAGCGATGAGGCTCTCGAAGGACTAAGACTGCTCTCCAATCTTGAGACCGATCAGGAAAAGCTGCTCCAAATTGTGCTGATGGGCCAACCTGAGCTTAAGACAAAACTCGATCGACCCGGGCTCCGTCAGCTTAAGCAGCGGGTGGCCTTTCAATGCCGGCTTGCTCCCCTTAAAGATGAGGAGGTGGGTCGGTATATTGATTTTCGGCTTCGGACTGTCGGCTATGCGGGTAAGGATCTGTTTCAACCTGATGCTGTTCAGCAGATCGCCTTCTATTCGCGGGGAATTCCCCGGCTGATCAACATCATCTGCGATAATGCCCTACTTATCGCCTATGCCGGTTCTCAAAAAATTATTTCGGCCGATATAATCAAGGAAGTCGGCCGCGATCTCAGGCTCGGATCGGAAGTTCAGGTCACTGACGCAGAAACCATTCCTACTCTATCAGAGTCTAACACGGCACGGGACACATCCGTCCATGAAGTGCCAAACGGAGTTCTTCGGCGCAAAGTAGAACGCCGGGTAGGAGTTGGAGTTGGGACTTTGCTGATAATCCTCGCCTTTGTCGCCGTAGCATCGGTTATTGATCCCCAACACTTCTTTAGCACTGCCGCGGACCGTCTTGAAGTCTCGAAGCATAATCTAAAGCAATGGGTCGCGCTTGTAACTCACCAGCAGGCCGTCCCTCAAAAAATCACCGCAGAAGCGACTGCTCGGCAGCAGGCCGCCTCTGAAAAAACCAATGCGGAAGCGGAGAGAGTGGTTATGACGCACCCGCGCGTTATAATTCAGCACGGCTCCACTATCCACAAGATTGCCAGTCAGGTCTATGGAGCTAACACTCTCCTCGGCATGGACCTCATCAAAGAATTCAACCCTCAAATCGAAAATCTTAATTGGGTGTTCCCCGGACAGGACCTCTTGCTCCCCCCCCTCACCCACGAAACAATGCTACGGAAGCAACCTGACGGTTCTTATCGTCTCATCGTGGCATCATTTCCTAGCCTAACAGAAGCCAATAAATCCGCCCGACTCTTGGGCTACACGGGATATCAAGTCGTGATTACGCCGAAAAGGGTTTCGGACGATCTTTTGCTGCACCGGATTGAAATTGACGGTTTGAAGAACTCTGAAGATGCTAAGCAAATCTGGGAAACGGGACTAAGGAATCAATGGTTTGCGTTTGTTGACAATCCAACGAGTGGGACCAGGTAGTAGACAGCATGGCAAATCAACCGCCGGAGACGACATGAGCAAGATATATGATGCTCTGATAAAACTAGAAAAAAAGAGACCCCACTCAAGAATCGCCTTCTCTCGCGGGCGGAGAAACGACCAGGCCAGGCTCCTGAGCCTCTGCTGCAAGGACATTAGCCGCCTCGAATGGAAGATTATGGCAACTATTGCTGGTATGATGTTGGTCTTTGGGCTTCTTCTAGTGGCCATGGTGAATCACCTCATGGGCCGGGCTCTGCGGGCTCAAATTGATCAAAGGGCCTTGGTCACGGCCACTAATTTAAGTGATGCAGCCGCAGGGCATGTCGTTGGGAGAAATACTCTAGAGCTTCACGCCTTGGTCACAAAGTATGCTCGTCTGGACGGATCGGCGTACGCCTTTATCGAAGATAACAAAGGACAGGTTGTTGCCCATAGCTTGCGGACTTTTCCACGCGAACTTGGGGAAACTCTGACTATGAATGAGCGAAGGCGGGTCGACAGGCGAGTCGTAAGATTGCAGGGAAAGATAGTGTACGAGACCCGCACGCCGATTCTTGAGGGACAAGTGGGAGCGGCGCACATCGGTATATGGGGTGAGAGCGTGGCAACAGAGATCTATAGGGCCCTTCTTCCCATTGCTGGGCTAATCACCATCTTGCTTCTCGCTGGTGCCATCCTCTTTGTTTTTCTCGCGCGAGGGGTTATCCGCTGGCTGACCGATATTCCCGGTACGATAAGCACGGGCGACCTGGAGACACCAGTCGAAAATAGAGTCACGGGATGAGATCGGAGAACCGGCCCGATCTCTAGAACGGACACGCGCGAGCTTAAAAACGGCGATGCTACGTGGGCCAAAATTGCGAGACCGATGGGTTTATGTTTATGGAAACGGACAATACTGAATATAGAAAACGAGATGGGCGGCTTGGGATATTCATTTTTCTTTGGGCGCTGGCGGCCCTCTTTCCTGTTACCGCGAGAACAGCAGATGGGCCAATAGGGGAGCATCTGGAAAAGGTCACGATCGTCTACGGCGGTATCTCCGCCGGCCATGCGCCGCTGTGGATGACGCATGAGGCAGGCCTCTTCCGTAAGCATGGCTTGGATGCACAGATTGTTTTTGTCGAAGGCGGAAGCAGTGCCGTCCAGACCCTGATTTCCGGAGACGTAGCATTGGCCCAAATGGCAGGCGCTGCGCCCTTGCAGAGTAATCTCAAAGGCTCAGACGTGGTGATGATCGCGGGTCTCCTCAACACTATGCCGTTTCAGTTTATTGTTGCCAAGAACATCAAGAGGCCCGAGCAGTTGAAGGGCAAGGCTGTGGCGGTGAGTCGATTTGGATCCGGCTCGGACTTCGCTACCCGCTATGCGCTAAATAGGTACGGGCTTGTTCCAGAGAAAGACGTTGCCATTCTAGAAATAGGGAGCCAGCCCGCCCGGTTCGCTGCCCTCGAGAAAGGAAAAGTCCAGGGTGTGATGGTTCAGGTCCCTTTTACTCTCATGGCTAAGAAGCTGGGTTTTAACATTCTAGCTGACCTCCGGATGCTAGGGCTTGAGTATCAGCATACGGCGCTGTCGACCACGAGGGCATTGATCAAATCCCGGCCTGATCTTGTACGCAATGTTATCAAAGCATACGTGGAAGGGATTCACTACTACAAGACGCATCCCAGAGAGGCTCTCGCAGTTCTCCGGAAGTACTTAAAGACCGATGACACCGAGGCTCTGACGGAGACCTATGAGAGCATAGGACTCGGCCTCCTTCCGGAGAAGCCATATCCAACTCTAAAGGGAATCGACGTCATGCTCCGGGAATTAGCCGGCAAGGAGCCCAAAGCGGAGACGGTCCGGCCCGAGCAGTTCGTGGATTTAGCGTTCGTCAAAGAGCTGGACGACTCTGGCTTTATTGACCGGTTATACAAAGCTGAGCCTGTTACGGTGACCCGTCGAAAGAGCCGGTTTTTACCTGCTCAGGTCACGGGTCGAGCAAAGCCGGAAACTGTGACACTAGCCAAGAAATCTCCATTGACGGTGCCAGATGCGTCTGGTTTACCGCGGCCGTACACGGTTATCGCCGGCGATACGCTTAGCCATCTGGCGCTCCGTTTTTACGGTTCGACGCATAAATGGCCCAAGATTTACAAGGCTAATGCGAAGACGCTAAAAAATCCAGATTATATTTATATTGGGCAGGAACTTCTGATCCCAGCAGATCAATCTGAGCTTGAGAACAAGCTCAACCAAAAAACTGGATAACCTGATTTTATTGATGCCTGTACAAACCCGCATGTGTCGTCGTTACGTAACAAGTACCAATAGCAGTCAGTATGCCTAGAGGCGGTGCTCGAAACTTTACGCCACGTTTTGAGTGATACGCGATGATAGGCGCCTCATCGTCCTGGCTGTTTTTCTGAACTTCGATAATAGCCGTTGCGCAAAGAACAAACTGCAATCAGCGAGTTGGAAATGTCGTCTCCCAATCAAACTTTCAGATTTTGGCACACTCGCGCTCTGTAATCGAGAAATTCTGATTTGCCGGCTGCTCAAAAAGATCTCAGAGACGAGGCGCGCGAGCGAAATGGGAGGTTGGAGTACAGGAGTATTGGAGTATTGGGTTTCAATCCATTACTCCACCACTCCAGTACTCCAAACGTCGTCTACGTTGCAGCGGGACGATTGAACGCAATAAAGCATATGAGTCTTTTTCAGCAGCCTGCTACACTAGAGTAAGGGAGTGCAGGCAAAGGGCGGGCAGTTAATGAATCAGCGGGTCTGCGGCATGATCGAGCGCCGGACGGCAGGAGGCCTTCGAACCATCCTGTGCGCTATCGTTCTAGCCGGTTCCGTGGCCGGCGTTAGCTGCGGGGAGCAGCCAACCCCCGGGCAGAGTTCTCTACGCGCACCCGACGTGCACTACGAACCCACTTCGCCGGACGTGGTGGAGGTCATGGTGCGTCTAGCCAACGTGAAAGCCGGCGAGGTGGTATACGACCTGGGGTGCGGCGACGGGCGCATCGTCATCGCAGCAGTGCGGGAGTTCGGCGCGCGCGGCGTGTGTGTCGACATCGACCCCCAGCGCATCGCCGAAAGCCGGGAAAACGCCCGCGCGGCGGCTGTCGCCGATCGCATCCGCTTTCTGAACCAGGACCTTTTTGTGACAGACGTGAGCGAGGCGGCGGTGGTCATGCTCTTCCTCTCGCCCGCGCTCAATTTAAAATTGCGCCCAAAACTGCTGCGCGAGCTCAAACCCGGTGCCCGTATCGTGTCGCATTGGCATGACATGGGCGATTGGAAGCCGCAAAAGACCGCGCGCGTTAAAAGCAGCGGTCGCGAGCGTTCCGTTTACCTCTGGACCATCCCGGTAAGCTAACAAGCGCACGCAGCCTTTGGCAACACTCAAGGCACACTCGCAGATTCTAGACCACAAACAGAATCGGGGAATATCCGGCGAGAGAATCTTTCGGGTCCCGGGAAGTCCCCGCTCACGGTGCATTAGTCGGATCCCAGCATGTTCGGAGGTTTTCATTAAAGTGATCGAGAAGGTGCATATCCTCTGCGGTAATTTCAAAGTCAAAAATATCGGCATCTTCGAAGATGCGTCTACGATTGGCCGATTTGGGAATCACCACCAAGCCGTGTTGCAGCGCCCAGCGGATGAGGATTTGCGCCGTCGATTTGGTTTCCGAACGGCGGGACAGCCTATCCACGAGCGGCAATCGCGACCGGGGAACCGCCGGCTGCGGCCCGGCTGTCGAATATTTTTTGGCGACTGCGACAAGTTTCGGATCATTCAGCCGCGCCCCTTTAGTCAAGGGACTGTAGGCTTCGATGACTATGCCCTCGCCAGCGCAGAAATCCAATAAGTCCCGCTGATATAAATAGGGGTGAAACTCCACTTGGTTGACTGCGGGAACCGTCTTCGTTTCGGCAAGTAGCTCCGTCAAGTGCCTGATCATGAAATTGCTAACCCCAATCGAACGCGCCTTGCCCTCGGCCCGCAGCGCTCCCAGGGTGCGCCAGCTTTGCCGCCGTTCCCGCACAGGGTAGTGGATCAGGTAAAGATCAACATAGTCCAACTTGAGCTTGCGCAGACTCGTGTCCAGCGCTCGCTCGGGGTTTCCATGATCGGAATTCCACAATTTCGTCGTGACGAAAATGTTCTCCCGGGGGATGCCGCTCATTCTAATGGCGGCGCCCACACTCTCTTCGTTGCCATACATGGCCGCCGTATCGATGTGCCGGTACCCCGCTTCCAGCGCGGCAAGCACCGCAGCTTCACAGGTCGCACCCGCGCGAGTCTGCCACACGCCCAAGCCGAGCTGAGGAATTAGGCGGCCATCGTTGAGTGTTAATTTTGTCTCAATCGTACGTTCCATGAACCGTATTCTCTAGAGAGACTTTTAAACTGCGGCGTAAGGCGATTAATAGGGTACAGGACCACTGCCGTCCAAAATAAGTTACAAACGACCGATGTAGAGCTATAAGGACTTGGATTTTCGTATCTCGCTTGCACGTTGTAGATCAGGCCTACACTCCAAAGGATTTGTCTTTTCGCGCTAAGACGCCAAGACCGCAAATAAACGGAGCCTGTCATTTCGACCCCTTCGCAAACTCAGGGTAAACTCCGGAGAATCGTTCTTAGATCCCCTCGCATTTGGCTCGGGATGACAGGCCGCGGCCTGGAGCGCCATGTAAGTCAAGTAGCTCAATTGAAGGTCGCGCAGCATGAACACGGCGAAAAAGGGAGCTGCCAAATACGTGGCGAAAGTCATGAAACCACGAATTTGAGAAAATTGCTTTCTCGGAAACGCTGCAGGAACATAAGAAAAGTGAAGTCGTTCGCCGGGTCTTTTTTGTGTGGAGGCTCATCCATCCGGCTGATGAAATAAGCGGAGACATTGAGCCGGGTCAAGTGGCAGGGTCCAGGACCGGCCCCGCCGCTTGATCTCACTTTCGCTGCGCTGCGAGGCTTACAATTGCGCCCTAGTTGGCGAGAATTTTCTTCGCTCGCTTGATGATATCCGGTGGAGCGTCGAAGATGTCTTTTACCAGCGATTCGAGTTCCTGACCGGATGTTGGCTCTATATCCATCCGGCTTCTTTTCGCTTCATCACGAGCTTTGGGATCGTTTAAAACCTTCATATACGCTTCCCTCAAAATCTTGACTCTATCGGGAGGCGTTCCCGGCGTGACCATCATGGGACGGCCCAATTCCACCGCTGCCAACAAGATCCTTGCTACACGGCGACTGTCTTCGGGGACTTTATGACGCTCAAACACCTCCAGCAAGGTTGGCGCATCGGGCGCGCGTGCATCTCTCTTGCGCCCGGTCTGGACGATATGGCGGTCAAAACCCTTTTTGTGCCAGCTGTCGAAGGGCTCGCGGCCAAAGTGAGCGGACACGCTATGGGAGCGGCACACCACCTCATTCTTTTCCACCGCCAGATCGATCTCGGTTCCTCCGGGATAACCCAAGATCGAGTTTATTTTTGCTCCGAGCAGTTCTTCCAGGATGCTGGATAGAATAAAGTCGGTGCTGGAAGTTCCGCTCCCGCCGCATTTGGGCGCTTCTTTGGCCTTAATAATATCTTCGATGGACTTATAAGGGGCGTCGCTTCTCATATACATGATGGACGGCTCGATGGAGGGAGAGCCGATCCAGTGAAACTTGCGAAGATTGAATTGCACTTGTTGCCGTCCAACAAGTTGATCGACATAGACGCTGTTCAGCGGCATTAAGAGTGTGAGGCCATCGGGCTTGGCCACGTTATAGACGTGATTGGTGGCGATCACGGATCCGGCGCCAGCCATGTTTTGCGCGATAAATTCCGGATTTCCCGAAATATACTTTCCCATGTACCGGGCAAAGAGCCGGCCCCAGCGGTCGTAGAATCCGCCCGCCGTCGAACCGATCACGATGGTGATCGTTTTGCCTTTGTAGAATTGTTCGTCCTGCGCCCGAGCTTGACGAGCAATGCCGGAAAAGATTACCGCCAAGCTTATCAACAGCGTAAACAGAAGACCGTTCCTTTTCATGACGAGATCCTTTCGATTATGAGAGCAGCGATAACTAAAAATTTACCCGCTGCGCGAAACTGTGACATTTATGTTCTACCCTTTGTTTTCTAATGCAATACCACTCTGGCTTATTCTTTTGAATTCAGTAGTGTCAAGTTCTCCCGCAGACCGAGTTAATAGCGCGGCTTACGCATGCCATTGAGAATGGATTTGAGATTATTTCCACGATATCCTTTCGTTAAATTTGCACTTACAGTAAGAAAATCGTCGCATGACGATGTACGCCCCGGCCTTTGCGATCGCCTCGGGTGAAATGATCACCTAAAGCTCGTCCTTTGAGACGAAACTGGTCGGTAGCGGCGCGCGCTCAACATGGCGTGATGGAATGATCAGAAGCCGGCGGTTTCAGATATTCTTTGCGTAGCGCTCGATTAACCAAATTCTTCGGTCTAAACTCTCGAGAGATCGCGCCTGTTTCACGCCGTATTGGGCAATCGATTCTGGGCCAGGAGGTAATTTCGATGGCAAGCAAAGCCGATTTCACTCTGGAGGAATGGAAAACAATTGTCGCCGCCGCGCCTATGGTTGGACTCGCGGTTACGTGTGCGAGTCCGAACGGACCCTGGGGCATGATGAAGGAGATGTTATCGATGGGGATGGCGATGGCGGAAATAGTGCAAAAGGGCAGTTCCAATCCGCTCATTGCGGCGCTCGTTGACGATCTAAAAGCGCGTGCCACCAAAGCAGAACCTCCCCAAGGCCTAACAGATCCCGAGAAGTGCAGAGAGGTAGCGCTCAATCACGTCAAAGCGGTGAACGATCTCGTCAACCGCAAAGTTGGATCGGAAGAAGCAGACGAGTTCAAAAAATGGCTATTATCCGTCGCTCAACGCGTGGCCGAAGCATCTAACGAAGGCGGGATTTTTGGCTTCGGCGGCGAGCGCGTGTCCGACGCGGAGAAAAATGCGCTCAGGCAAATCGCCTTCACATTGGGGCAGCCGGCGAGTTGAGTCCAATGTATGCCGGCGGTGAATTTGCCGCGCATTCTCGCGCGCGATCATGTATCACTGGAACCTGGGAAGCAGTTCCGTGCCGATCAGTTCCAAGCTCTCTTCATAACGGTCGTATTGAAGTCTTAAATCGAACACCAAGTGTTCGACCCCTCGCGCGTGAAATTTTTCGATCTCCGCCGCGCAGTCATCCGGGTTGCCTACGATCAACAGACCTTCCAGGTCCTCGATCGTCTGAAACTTTCCGGAAGGCGGCTTTATCCAGTGGCTGCTTCCCTCCGAACTCTCCGCAAGCGCCGCGACGTCGATACTCGCCTGAGCTTTCTTGCGGTCCTTATCGATGCGCGTGATCGGTATATTGCCCAAAGTAATCTTCCTGTCGGTCAGTTGCCGCAAATACCTTATCCGGTCGTCGAAAGTCGCCATCGGAACACGACCGGGAATCCATCCATCGCAGTATTCGGCAGCCCGTCTAATAGCGGCACGGGTACTGCCGCCGCAGAAGATCGGGATGGGTTCCGTAGGCTTGGGCTCGATGGTCACGTTTTCGAATGAAAATATCTTGCCCTTGTAGGACGCGTTGTTTTCTTTCCATATCAGGCGCGCAATTTCGACGGTCTCGCGCAGGATTTCTACCCGATCCTCGATCCGCAAGCCGACGGTCGCAAGCTCCGCGGGATTAAATCCCAAACCCATCCCGGCGATCACCCGGCCGCCCGCGATATACGAAAGACTTGCGAGGTCCTGGCTGACTTTGAGCGGCCAGCGCACAGGAACCAACACCGCGATG
>JBOHVN010000227.1:0-6679 GCA_050735675.1 Binatia bacterium
TCTCGGTGCCCTTGTCGATGTGCTGCTCCGCCGGGTAGCCGAGCATGTGGTACAGATTCGGAATCACCGTCGTGTAGCCAAGCTGGGCGAACTTGTAGGCCGCGGTTTTCAAGTACCCCGTGAGTCCCGAGTGCTGATGAATCAGCAAGAGGCCCGGCCCCTTCTCGGCGCGCTCGGGAAAAGCGATGTAACCGGGAATTCCGTCTTGGTCCTCTTTTAATGGGCGCGCAATAATTCTTGTCATCGTCTCGATCCTCTTCCGAATCGCCTAATTTCTCCCTCTGTGAAGAAGTATTCACCACAGAGGCGCCGAGTTCGCAGAGATCGGAGAATTTTTTAATCAAGAACTCTTTACTCCGCGTCCTCCGTGCCTCCGCGGTGCATCTCCGAGTCCTGCTTCATAGGAAAGCCTGAAAACTACGATTTTTTGTAAAGCTTGTCGAAAAACCCTTCGCGAGTCAGCTTTTCAACGATTGCATTGTCCTGGAAAGTTTCCACCGGAACGCCTCTTTTGCCGATAAATTCCAGGATCGTTTGCACGGCCTCGGGTTCGGCTCGCGGAATACGATCCAAATAAGTCACCGAGTCGTTATAATGCTCCTCGATACTCTTGGGATCGGTGAGGCGCGAGTACTTTGCGATGATCTTCAAGCCTCGTTCCCTGTTCCGGTTCATGAACGCCACCCCATCAGCGTACGCTCGCACCATTTTTTCAACTGCTTCGGGATTGCGCCGATAATACTCCTTTTGGACTGCGATCATATTCATGGAATAAGGGATGCCCATATCGACAAGTCGTACCAAAATCTTGGGCTGGCTCGGTGGCGTCACGCGCAGCTCGGAGGTGACCGCGCCTGCAATCAGGCGATTCTGAAAAGCCGCCGCCACTTCGATGGTGCCGCCCATTTGCCGGACATTGACGGCTCCTTCCAAACCGTTTTTGCGCAGCAAGATCCGGCTCAGGTTGTCGGTGATCGAGCCAAAGCGGGTGACGCCGAGCGTCTTGCCGCGCAAATCTTCCAGACGGTTGATTTCCGGCTGAACGAAGAGCCGGTGATACGGGCGATTGGCCGTTCCGCCCACGGCGATGATCGGCGCGCCGTTCAAGATCGCGTTGATCACGGCATTGCTGGCCGCGCTCACCACATGGAGATCCCCGCCGATCAGGGCCTGCACGGCCACGGGTCCCGAGGTGATAAGAATAATGTCGGCTTGAATCCCATATTTCTCGAACGCGCCGCTCTCCTTCGCCATCCAGACGCCCGCCGCCATCGGGCCGATCGAGGAATAGGCGATAGTCATTTTGGGTTGCGCATACGCCGGAAAATCGCGAAAAACGAACAGCGCCAAAACGATCATTGCCGACGTGACGACTCTTGGATTAACACGCATACGGATCTCCTTTCGGTAATGCCAAACCCTTAGCAGCCCGTGGTGAAAAACTTTCTCGGAGTCCTGAGCCTGCCCTGAGTCTATCGAAGGGACGAACGGAGGGGAATTGATATCGTTGATGGATTTTCCGTTCATGCTGAGGCTCTCGAAACATTCCGAAACCTTTGTCAGCACAGCCTGCGTGTTATACGTTTTTTTGCCTTTTTACTTTCTATCCTGCGATCCCTTCGCCTCGCGCAACGCCCGCCACACTTTCTCGGGCGTCAAAGGCAACGACTTGACGCGCGCTCCGGTGCTCCAAGCCACTGCGTTGGCCACGGCGGGCGCCACCGGAATAATGCCGCCCTCGCCCAAACCTTTCGCGCCGTAGGGTCCGGGGCCGTTGGCGTCTTCGATCAAGATCGACTCGAATTCTTCCGGCACATCGTCGAACGTCGGCACTTTGTAATCGATTAGAGTAGAATTGATGATCTGCCCGCCGTCGAATTGGTAAGTCTCATAGAACGTGTGGCCGAATCCCATCATCGCCGAGCCTTCGTCCTGCCCCTCGCATTGAAGCGGATGGAGCGCTTTGCCCGCGTCGGCCGCGGTCACATACTTTTCGACGTGAACTTTGCCCGTCTCGCGGTCCACCGAAACTTCCACTGCGCCGATGCCGATTTCCCAAAAGAGCGGGTTGGCCGGCGTCGGCGCCATGCCGCTGTGAGCATAACCGGTTCCGACCAGCTCCCCACCCTGCATGGCGAAGTGTTTGTGAATCAATTCACCGTAACTAATTCTTTTGCCGCCGGCGATCGCTTCGCCGTCTTTCAAAGTGACCGCTTCCTCGGGACATTCGAAATGGTCGGCGGCAAGCTCGACGATCTGCCGGCGCGCGTCGCTGCCCGCCAGCTCGACGGCCTTGCCCATGACCGTCGTCGACCGGCTCGATCCCGTGGAGCGGTCGAACGGCGTGAATGCCGTATCGATGGGGCGCACCGTGACACGTTCGAGCGGCACGCGTAGTTCCTCGGCGACGATCTGGCTCATGACCGTCTTCGCGCCCTGGCCAAGCTCCACCGTGCCGCACAAAAGCACGACGCTGCCGTCGGAGAGAACATGAACCGTCGAAGTCGAAGCCAGCGGCGCGCCGGGGTCGGTGGTGCCGAAGCCGACTCCTCGGCCATGCCCTTCCTTCGAGATGGGCCCATCCCAACCCAACTTGTCGACGACGAGCTTAAATCCCTTGGCGAGATCGGCGTCGAGCGGCTTATATTTCGGTCTGATCTCTTCGCCTTTGTTGACCAGATTCTTGCGCCGCAGCTCGACCGGATCGACGCCGAGTTTCTGCGCGATGATATCCATCTGCGACTCGGTGGCCCAAGCGGTCTGCGGCCCGCCGATGGAACGGAATGAGGCGGCGGAAACTGTGTTGGTATAAACGCAATAGGAGTTGATCTTGAGACTGGGATAGCGATACGGGCCGAGGATGCGCGTCAGCGTTCTGCCCGTCACAATCGGACCGGTCTCGGCGTAGGCGCCGGTATTGAGATAGATGTCCGCCTGCTTCGCCACCAGCGTGCCGTCTCTCTTCACGCCGGTCTTGAGCTTGCACTTGATCGCGTGGCGCCGGCAAGTCGCCATCGCTTCGGCAAAAGTTTGCATCACTCGCACCGGCCGGCGCGCTTTGCGCGCCAAAGCGACCACCAGCGGCTCGATTTTTCCGCCCGACTTGCTGCCGTAGGCGCCGCCGACAAAATTGACGTGCACGCGAATCTTCGACAATGGAAAATGAAAAATTTCGGCGACCTCCTGGCGCACCCCGAAGGGATGGCCGGTCGACGTCCAAATGTTGATTCCGTCGGTATCGACCTGAGCGATCGCCGTGTGCGGCTCCATCGAGTAGTGATAGATCATCGGGAACTCGAAGATGTCTTCGAAGACCTCGTCGGCTTCGGCGAATCCTTTTTCGACATCGCCTTTGA
This sequence comes from Binatia bacterium, assembly GCA_050735675.1. Classification (GTDB taxonomy): domain Bacteria; phylum Desulfobacterota; class Binatia; order UBA9968; family UBA9968; genus DP-20. Next base: position 3,357 of record JBOHVN010000227.1, read on the forward strand.
CCAGATCAGCTTGGGCGCAGATGTTCCGCTCGGCGAAATCGTGCAGGCGCGGCGCGCCTTCGGCGATGGCTTCGCCGACGTCGATCACCGCCGGCAATTCCTTATAATCGACGTGAATTTTGCCCAGCGCCGCTTCGGCAGTCGCCCGGTCAAGCGCCGCCACGGCGGCAACCGGTTGGCCGGCATAGATAACGCGATCGACGGCGATGATCGGCTGATCTTTATTTCTGCCGCGCCCGATAAAAAGATCGATGTCAGTGAAATCTTTGCTGGTGAGAACGGTGACGACACCGGGTAGCGCTTCCGCCTCGCGCGTGTCGATGGCGCGAATCCGCGCATGCGCGTACGGGCTGCGCAGAAATTTCCCTTCGATCATCCCCGGTATGATCAAATCGCCGGCATACTTGGCCCTGCCGGTAACTTTGTCGGCGCCGTCGACGCGGTGAACCGAGGTTCCGACGATGGAAAAGCCGCGGGCATTTGTGCTCAACTAAGCACCTCTTTTTTTGATTTTGAAGTTTCCCGTGCTTGACCATTCCTCGAAATGAAAATTTTGCGCTAAAGCCACTCCTCCGTATAACGGACCCATTTTTCTGTCAAGGACAAACCACCGCCGAGCTTGAGCCGCGGCAATATCGATGCGATCCTCCTCGTATTTATGATAGGACAACAAAAACCCAAGCTGATGCTGCCTAGGATCTCGCTCGTTTTAATCCTTTTTTTCCTCGTTGCATGTCTGTACTCGACGGCCGCACAGGCCGCCTCGAATACTTCTCTCGTCAAGCTAGCGCCAATCGACGTTGACCCCAAACGTTCGGAGCGCAGAAGATTTGGCGCGTTGACGCTATTGAGCGCGTTTCATTTGAAGTCAATGGACAAACGCTTCGGTGGACTTTCGGGATTGTCCATCGGTGCTGACGGCAAACTTTATGCAATTTCCGACCGTGGATACTGGTTTTCGGCGAGAATGGTAACCGATGCGAACGGCGCACTGTCAAATCTCGCCGACTGGCGCATTGCGCCGATGCTGACATCGACGAAAACAGCGGTTACGGGAAGACTGAGAGACGCGGAGGCCCTGGCGCGGGCGCGGGACGATTCGTTTTTGGTTGCGTTCGAAGGCGTTCATCGAATCTGGCGTTATTCGCCGCCTCCGGCAACTTTCGAATCAACTCCAATTTCCGTGCAATTGCCGTCCGGTGTTTCGCGCGCGCCGGGCAATGGCGGCATCGAGGGGCTCACGGCGCTTCCGGACGGCCGGCTTCTAGCATTGACCGAAGGATTCGAAAATCCGGATGGCAGCTTCAAAGGCTGGCTGATCGACGAACGGCGGTCGGCGGAGTTGTCCTACGTTCCCGCCGGCGGCTTTCGCGTCACCGACTGCGCCGCGCTCGACAACGGCGATGTGCTTGTTCTGGAGCGCCGCTATGTGCCCTTCGGCATCTTGTCTGCACGCGTCACTCTCGTTAAAAGCGACACTCTCAAGCCGGGCGCCAAGCTCCTTGGCAAAGAGCTGCTAAAGCTGGAGCAACCCCTGGCGACAGAAAATTTTGAGGCAATTGCCGCGCAACGAACCCCGCAAGGAACGGTCATCTTTATCGTGTCTGACGACAACTACGGCTTTTTCCAGCAAACTTTGCTTTTACAGTTTCTGCTGCCCCGCACCGAGAATTGAGGGCAGGAGCAGACACGGGGGTCTGCCCTTTTCCAAAGCGCGATGGCAGGAGACCAAGCGTCGGTGAAATCACGATGAACTATTCCGCGGCAAGCTGCATGATAGGCAAATCTAATGCTGGTTGGCGGCTCTGAACAGTCGTCATTCCCGCATGCTTGTAGCGGGAATCCAGGCGAATCTCGGACTGGACCCCCGATTAAAACTTTCGGGGGTGACTCCTCTTGGCGTAAATTCTGATCGCTACATCAAGCGCCAGGGAAGCCTCCCAAATGATTGGAATCTTCCCGACGTTGACATGGCATGCCGGGCCGTAGTTAGTTGGAGCAAGCATGAGCTCGATGACCGACGATAACTTAACGCAAATTTTTCCAGCCGATTCTCTGCGAAATTTTTCCACGCAAGTGTTCGTGCATTTCGGCGTGCCGAAAGTCGACGCAAATCTCGCCGCCGACGTGTTGATCAAAAGCGATCTGCGCGGCATTGACTCCCACGGCGCGGCGCGTCTGCACACCTATTTTGAAATGCTCGAACTGGGCAGAATAAATCCCAAGCCTAAAATCAAAATTATCCGCGAAAAAGCCAGCGTCGCTACCGTCGACGGCGACAACGGACTCGGTTTAGTCGTTGGGCCTAAGGCCAACGAGATCGCCATGGACAAAGCCGAGCAACACGGCTCCGGCTGGGTGAGTGTTTGCAACACCAACCATTTCGGCATCGCCGGCTACTATCCCTTGAAGGCGTTGGAGCGCGATCTTATCGGCTGGGCGATGACCAATACCACCAAACTCGTCGCGCCGCTGTGGGGCGCAGAGAGAATGCTCGGGACCAATCCGATCGCCATCGCGTTTCCCGGCTACAAAGAACCGCCGATTGTCATTGACATGGCCACCAGCGCCGTCGCCTATGGCAAAATAGAAATCGCGCTGCGCAGGAACGAACCGGTCCCGCGAGGCTGGATCGTCGACAAAGAAGGGCGCGACACGACCAACCCGCAGGACATGATCGACGGCGGCGCCCAGTTGCCGCTCGGCTCCGAGCGCGAGATGGGCGGCCACAAAGGCTACGGCCTCGCGTCGATGGTCGATATTTTGTGCTGCGTGCTGAGCGGCGCCAACTGGGGCCCCTTCGCCCCGCCCTTCGCGTTAAGGCAAGAAATTCCGAGTCGCAGCGTCGGCAAAGGCATCGGCCACTTCTTCGGCGCCATTGAAATCGACGGCTTCATCGACAAAGACGAATTCAAAAAACAAATCGACGAATGGATCAGAGTCTTTCGAAACACCAAACCCGCGCCGGGCACCAACGGCCCACTGATCCCCGGCGACCCGGAGCGTGAGGCGGAAGCGAGCAGAAGCAAGAAAGGCATTCCGCTACTCAAAACGATTGTGGAAGAGCTGCTCGATATTTCGAGAAAGACCGGAATACCGTTTGAGGTGAAATGATGAGCCTTTTCGAAAAAGGAGAGGAGCCCGGTCTCCTTGGACCAAACGGCTTCTTTAAATCGCAACCTGAAATCAATTTCCCGATTCGACCGTCATTTTTTAGATTTCTCTTTGTCGGTTTCGGGCTCTGCCAACTCTTTTTCCAGTTCTTCCAGCGGCGGCAAGAGGTTCTCAATCGCTTCCTTGACCACAGGCAAATCATGCCGCAC
>JBOHVN010000228.1:0-5463 GCA_050735675.1 Binatia bacterium
AAATAGAAGAGAAAAACTTTTTACCGGAAAAAAAATCGAAGCAATCCCCGCGCTGATATTGGCCAGCATTGGCGCATCGATTGCGCGAGCCTCATCCAACCGGTAGAAACAATTCACCAATTCCTGGCCGGCAGAAATGAGGCCAATATTGGCCGGCAGCCAAAATCGGCGTCGTCTACGTCAGTATTGGCCTAGTTCTTTGATCGTCTGCTGTCGAAGCCTGGAAAAGATACGGTCATTGCAGCCGTGCCTGTTGTTTTTTAGCGCTGCAACCGTGTGCGTCGAGATGGGAATTGACCTGTCTCGGGCTGATTGTCGGGTTGATCGCTGTCCGTGGTATCAGTGCTTCAGGGAGAACTTGAAACAAGTGGCTTTGTACTCCTTGCTCTCGCGCCGATCCTTTTCGGTGCTCTCGGTTGCTTTGAGAGAACGCCAAGTTGACTTAACAATTCGCGATCCAATAGTATTGGACCCAGGGGGGCGCCATCCTTATTATTATGGTTCGCACAAGTCGCGCAGCGGGCGGCTAGTTTCAAGACCACTTCTCAGTTAAAGTCCGCGGGAACTCCGGGACATAGTGGTCAGGTGGGCCGATAGCAATCATGCGATAGATCGCATTGGCCCTTGCTTTCTCTTGCTTTGTCGCAAGCAGAGCCATGACAAACGACCCGTTTGGCACATTGCAAAAAGGAGGAGAGAAAACATGCTGCAATTCATTACCAAGATCGGTTTGCTGGCGTTTATCGCAGGCGCGCTGCTCATTGCCGCGACCGAAAGCGCAAGCGCCAAGGTTGAGGGCGACACGATTATTCTTGGCGCCGCGGTTTCGCTGACCGGGAAGTATTCCACCAATGGCAAGAATACGCAGGATGGATACGATCTGGCGGTGAAGCGAATCAACGAGAGTGGCGGTGTCAAGGTCGGCGGCAAGAGCTACAAGCTCAAAATCGTCTACTACGACGATGAGTCCACGCCGGCGCGCGCGGCGCAACTCGCTGAGCGTCTCATCAATCAGGACGGTGTGAAGTTCATGCTCGGCCCATACAGCTCGGGAGTGACCGCGGCGATCGCGCCGGTAACCGAGAAGTACAAGATCCCCATGGTCGAAGGCAACGGCGCGTCGCTATCGTTGTTCAATAAAGGCTACAAGTACCTGTTCGCCACGCTTTCCACCACCGAGTACTATCTCAAGTCGGCGGTTGAGCTCATGGCCGAGCAGGCTCCGAAAATCGGCAAGAAGCCTTCACAGGTCACCATCGCCATGGCGTTTGAAAACGATCCGTTCAGCCAGGACGTGCGGGACGGCGTCATCGAGGATGCCAAGAAGCACGGCATGAAGATCGTCATCGACGACAAGCTGCCGCCTGAGCTCAATGACATGGCCGCGACGTTGACCAAGGTCAAGGCGCTCAAGCCCGACCTGTTGGTGGTATCGGGCCATGCCAAGGGCGCGACCCTGGCCGTGCGCCAGACCAACGAGATGAAGGTGCGCGCACCGATGATGGCGACCACGCACTGCGACTCGGCCAAAGTCGCCGAAACCATGCCCGCTCAGTCGGAAGGATTCCTGTGCGCTTCGCAATGGGACAGCAGCCTGAAATACTCGGACAAGTTGTTTGGGCGAGCCCAAGACTACGCAAAGCTTTTCGAAAAAACGTTTCAGTATGCGCCACCGTACCAAGCGGCCGAGTCAACGGCCGCCGTGCAGGTGTTCGTCGATGCGTTCCAGCGCTGCCAATGCTTCGACACCGAGAAGTTGCGCGACGCTCTTGCGGCCACCGACATGGAGAGTTTTTACGGCCCCATTAAATTCGACAAGACCGGCAAAAACATTGCCAAACCGATGATTCTGTACCAGGTTCAAAAGGGCGAGTACCGCGTGGTTGCGCCGAGCAAGTGGGCCGAGGCCAAGGTGAATTTTCCGCTTAAATAAACCCCGGACCGTTGACGGGTTTGTCCCGACCCTGCCGGGACGCCGGATCGGGACAAATCTGCGGCGATGGACAACATCGGACTACTTATCACTGCGCCGATTTTGTCTGTCCAGCTGCTGCTGGATGGAATCCTGATCGGTGCAATTTTTGCGCTCGCCGCCTACGGCATGGCGCTGGTCTGGGGCGTGATGAACATCATCAACATCGCCCAGGGCGAGTTTGTCATGCTCGGCGGCTATGTGGCTTTTTTTTTGTATACCGCCGGAATCCATCCATTGTTCGGCATCCCACTCGCAGCGGTGCTGCTGTTCCTTTTTGGCTGGGTTCTTTATAAGAGCGTCATTTACCGGGTTGTCGACAAAGACCTGTTCATCTCGATCCTGGCGACTTTCGGCCTGAGTATCGTCCTGCAGCAGCTCGCTAATGAGTTGTTCGGTGCCGACGTGCGCACGGCGGAGTCCGGTCTTGAGACCCTTTTCCTATTCGGCGGTCTCGTCACGGTTGCCGAGATTAAGCTCGTCGCATTCGCAGCCGTGCTGATCGTGGGCGCCTTGATGCTGTTGTTCCTCAAGCGCTCCCGCATGGGCCAGGCGATCCGCGCCACCGCCCAGAATGCCCGCGCCGCCCGCATTCTGGGCATCGACACGGACCGCGTTTATGCATGGACTTATGCGCTCAATGCAGCGATCTGCGGCGCCGCCGGAGCGCTCGTGGCCATGACCTGGATCATTCATCCGTATCTCGGTCTGCCCTACACGCTGCGATCATTCATGATCGTGATCGTTGCCGGCCTCGGTAACATGGGGGCCGTGCTCGGCGCGGGGATGGGTCTCAGCGTGGTAGAGAACTTCGCCGGTTTCATTCTGGGCACGGAGTACCAGGCCGCGTTCGTCTTCGGACTGCTCGTCGTCATTTTGGTGTGGCGGCGGTTCTCGCTCGGCCGCCAGCGGAGATACCTCCGATGAGCCGGACAGCCGCGCGTCTTCTACTCTACGGCGCCCTCACTTTCCTGGCCTTGTTGGCGCCCGTCCTGGTGCCGGATTATCGCACCCAAATGGCGTTTCTCTGGGTGATGATCATATTCTCACTCACCTGGGATCTTCTCGGCGGCCAGATGGGTTATAACTCGTTCGGCAATATCCTTTTTTTCGGCGTCGGAATGTACGCCTGTGCCGTTGTCCAACGCGATTCCGGGCTTGGTTATTTCGCGGCGCTTTTTGCTGGCATGGCCGCCGGTGCGGCGCTTGCCGTGGCTGTCGGCGCACTGCTCGGTTCGGCCATCCTCGGTCTGCGCGGGCATTATTTTGCTATCGGCACGCTTGGTCTCGGCGTTGCCGCGGGCGAGTTTGCCAGCGGATGGGATTACATCGGCGCGGGCTCCGGCATGGTGCCACCGCTTTACCCCGGCGTCGCCGGCGGACGTGAGTCTTTTTTTTATTATCTGACATTCGGCCTCGCAGCGCTCACGTTCCCCGTGCTGCGCTGGTTGTACTCCGGTCGCTTCGTCTTGGCGCTCAACGCAATCCGCGACGACGAGGACAAGGCCGAGGCCCTGGGTATCCGCACCACGCGCTACAAGACCATGGCGTGGTGTATCTCGGCGTTTTTCCTCGGGCTCACCGGCGGTCCGGTGGGTAACATGATCGGTTTCATCGATCCGCGCGATGTCGCTTTTGCCGGCTCAACCTATGGGGTCTGGATGGTGCTGATGGCGATCCTCGGGGGCAAGGGAACGTTGTGGGGCCCGGTGATCGGCGCCGTCATTTTCCACGTCACGCAGGAATTTTTTTGGACTTACTTCCTTGGCTGGCAACGCGTGGCCCTCGGCTTGCTGATCGTTTTGACCGTCGTCTTTTTTCCTCTGGGCATTCTCGGCTGGGCGCGCGAGCGCTGGCCGGAGCTGTTTGGTCACCGTGTTGAAAAGCCGCTCGTACGGCCCGAGGTTGCTGAGTGAAACCCATTCTCGAAGTGAACGGCGTCACCAAAGCCTTTGGCGGTGTGGTGGCGAACCACAACATCTCTCTCTCCGTGGTGAAAGGTCAAATCGTCGGCTTGATCGGCCCCAACGGCTCAGGCAAGACCACGCTGTTCAACTCGATCGTCGGCTACCACCCGATTGACGCCGGCTCGATCTGGTTCGAAGGCCGCGAGCTGTCGGCGCTGCGCGTGCCACAGATCGCCCGCCTCGGCCTCCTGCGCACCTTTCAGCAAACCCGCATCTTCGGCAAGATGACCTGTATGCAGAACATGCTGGTGAGCGTGCCGCGTGGCCAGCAAAGCTGGTGGTTTATGTTGCGCCGCGCCCTGCCGCAGGATGTCGGTCGCGCCGAGGAACTGCTGCAATTCGTCGGTCTCAGGGCCAAGCGTTTCCTGCACGCGGGTGACCTGTCGTTCGGCCAGCAGAAGCTGCTCGAGCTGGCGATGACGCTGATGAATAAGCCGCAAATGTTACTGCTCGACGAACCGACGGCGGGCATCAACCCGACGCTCATCAACGGCTTGATGGATCGCCTACGGCACGCCAACCGCGAGTTCGGCATCACCCTGCTGGTTATCGAGCACAATATGCGTGTGATCATGAATCTCGCCGAATATATCTATTGTCTCGCCCACGGCGAATTGCTCGCGGAAGGCGAGCCCGAGCAGGTCAGGAATGACCGGCGCGTGATCGACGCCTACCTGGGCGCACACTGATGACTGAAAAAACTCGCCCGCCGGTTGATCTTGAGGCCGACTTCGGCGACGCTGCGATCTCCGTCGATCAAGTCGCGCAGCAGGCGGCGCGTATCGCCGCCGAAGGTCCGAGCGCGCAGCGCCTTGCCGAGCTTACCGGCGGCAAGCCCCTCCTTGCGATCGAAAATCTGCGCGCGGGCTACGGTAAGATGGAGATCCTGCACGGCATTCACCTGCAAGTCGCCGCCGGACAGTCGCTGTGCCTGATCGGGCCGAACGGCGCCGGCAAGTCAACGGTGCTCCACTCGATCTACGGCTTTACTCGCATCTACGCCGGCACGGTCCGCGTCAACGGCGAAGACATAACCCGGCTCACGGCAAACGAGAAACTCAAACGCGCCGGCATCGCTTATATCTTGCAGGACAATTCGGTATTCCCCAATATGACCGTCGAGGAAAACCTTTGGATGGGCGGCTATCTGACGGCGAGTTCGGAGGCGGCAAGAGCGGCGGCCGAGCGCGTGTTTCAGAAGTATAAGCAGCTGGCCGAGCGCCGTAAGCAACCGGCACGCGTGCTCTCCGGCGGCGAACGGCGGCTCCTCGAGATCGCCCGCGCGCTCGTCATGGAGCCGCGAATCCTGCTCGTCGACGAACCCTCCATCGGACTCGAACCGCGTTACATCGAAATGGTGTTCGAGATTCTTGCTGACCTGCAACGCGGCGAAGGCAAGGCGATTATTATGGTCGAGCAGAATGCCAAGAAGGGTCTCGAATTTTCCGACATCGGTTATCTATTAGTGTCTGGGTCCGTCGCCATGGCCGACACCGGCGACAACCTCCTCAAGCATCCGGATGT
>JBOHVN010000229.1:0-6001 GCA_050735675.1 Binatia bacterium
TGCTCGGCGACCTCGTAGCCCATGGTCTTCTTGCCCTCGACACGATAGGGCTCTTTCAGCGTCGAGACATCGAACCAGCCTTCGGCGGATTTTTTTTCGGCGATGACGCGGCCGCAATCGCTGATCAGACCGTCGACCAAGGTGAGCTTCGCGCCGTACTGCTTGACCTCGATCTGGTTGGCGATGGGCGTATCGCGCGGCATGAACACATGGGCTTCGATACCCGCACGCGCCGCGTACGCCGCAAAAGAGCCGCCGGCGTTACCAGCCGATGGTATCGCGACTTTTCTTACGCTCAGCTCTTTTGCTCGCGAGAGCGCCAGCGAGAGGCCGCGATCCTTAAACGACCCGGTGGGATTTTGCGCTTCGTCTTTAATCCACAGTCGGCGCAAGCCAAGCTCGCTGCCTAGTTTTTTCGCGTGCAGGAGCGGCGTGTAGCCTTCGCCCAAAGAAACCCGATTGTTGTCGTCTTGCAACGGCAACAGCTCGCGATAGCGCCAGAGCGACGCAACTCGGCTTTGCAGTGATGACTTCACAAAAGCGAGCTTTGCTTTGTCAAGATCGTAGCGAACCAGCAGAGGCGCACCGCACGGGCAGAGATTCAACAACTCAGACAGCCCGAACTGTTTCCCGCAACGGGCACAAACGATTTCACGGGCGAATGACATGGGAGATCCGTTCGAAAAAGATCTGGAGAATTGCGAATGGAGAACAGAGATCGAGGATGGGTCCTCTTCAATCTCCGGTCTTTCGTCTCGGGTGATCGCGCCGTCTAAGCCAGCGGCTCCTTGCCTACGGGTACCGATACGGCGAAGGCGTTGAGCGTCATGGCAACCATTGCGTAAAAGCCGATGACGCTGACCAGCTCGACCATGACTTGCTCTCCGAACATCGTCATGCCGCGCTGGTAACTTGCTTCCGACAGCGTTCGGGTGGTGTTGAGCTCCAGGGTGAGGTCATAGACGAGCCGCTCGTCTTCGCGGCTGAAATCCGGCGTGCGCCGTTCGCGGATGGCTTGGACGATCTCGGGCGAGATGCCGAACTTGAGTGCGTGGGGCTCGTGGATGAACCAGGCATACTGCGCGGTGGCCAAACGCGCCGCCACGAGAATCATCAACTCGAGCAGGCGCCGTTCAAGCTTCACGCGTGAAGCGAACATCTCTTGCAGTTTGAGCGTGTTTTCGCAGAGCTCGGCGTTGCGCAACCAAATGGCGAATGGACCGCGCATATGGCCGCGCTCGCGCATCATCCGATCATAAATCGCGCGCTGCTCGGGCGCGAGTTTGGTTTCGTCGATTTCTAGCAGCCGTCCCATCGGTTATTCTCCCGGAGTTCAAAAGGTTCCAGCCGTTCCAATCGTTCAATCCCCACCTCTTTCCTCCCCCGCGGTCGCGGGGATGAAGGAGGGGAGTTCAAGCAGTTCAAGTCGTTCAAAGTTGCGTCTCACAATCTCATACTGAAATTCGGGCTCACTTGTAAAGCCGATTGAAACTAAGTTTTCATTGCTGAGAAAGTGAACCGGATCGATTCCTTAAATGATCTCACTCAACAAATGATCTCATTCAATCTCCGCTGCTATAAATTTGCTAGGGAGCATGACATCCGAACGGCCGGTGCTCTTGTCCGGCTACCGATCATGCTTCAAAATGGATAAAAAATTACCAGCGAACACCTTCTTCAAATCATCCTCTTTGAGCTTGGCGGCTCTTGTTACATGTTTGGCGATCTTCTCCACTTCCATGGGTAGAGGATTATAGGGGTGATCGGAGCCGAATAGAATCTTGCTCGTGCCGACGCCTCGAAACGCTTCGAGAAGAAGCGGCATCCAACCGACCACGGAGGTTTCCAAGAATATATTTTCGTTCTGCCGGGCGACGGCCACGGCCAGCTTGACATACTCCGACACGCCCCCATGTGTCCGAGGATGACCGGCACATCCTTATGTTGGGCGGCAAGTTCCGCGATCACTCCCGGCGATGCTTTGCTCGACATCCCGGTGTGAAAAATAATCGGCACATGATAGCGGCGCGCCGCGTCATAGATCGGCTCCATCAGCTCGGCTTCATTGGGATCGAAGAATTCAATTTCCGGATGAAGTTTAATGCCTTTCAATTTCAACGTGCCGAGACAATGCTCGAGGGATTTCGCTGTAGCTTCGGGGCCGAAGTTTGGATTGATACGGCAAAAGCTGATGATCCGTTTCGGATATTTGGCCATTTCGTCGGCCATGATTTGGTTCGCTTCAGAGTAATCGGTGTAAGAAGCTCCCAAGGGAAATGCCACGGCGCAGTCCAAACCGACTTCGTCCAAATTGCGCACCAAATCTTCACCGAGAAAGCTCGCAACTCCGTGTCCCAGCGGAGTCTTGCGGCGTCCCAAATGAGAGTGCGAGTCGATTGCGTAGACTTCCGAGTCATTGATGCGTAAAGCCATCTGGGTTCTCCTGGCGGCGTGTGTCCGCTGCGTTTGATCATCAATCTGAAATACACCATTCAGTCGCGAAGTGCGCTTCCGCTTCAGCGGTAACGGTGATCGACTTCGGTGAAACACGACGAGGGGGACAGGAGGAGATGCCGTGCTTTGGAACTCGCTATCTTTCGCTCGTCACGAGACGTTCGAAAGTAGGGGTAGGTTTCAAACCTGTCCCTACAAGAGGACCTTTCACTATTATTTGGCCCTTCTATTCGTTACGGCTGAGCGCCTTTTTTCAGCGACTCGGCGAGCTCGCGCAGATATTCTTCCTGTTCCTTGCCCTCGTATAGCGCGAGCGAGCCATCGCTTTTCAGCGGGATGCCGCCGAAAAAATGGAAGGCGTGGCCGTCCCAGTCGTAGAACTCATCGCCGCGTTGATAAATCTCTTTCCACTTGTAACCGACCGGACTGCGGTGCAGACCCGTGCGGGCCGGGAAATTATCTTCTTTATCGCGCGAGTCTTTGAGAGTTTCTTTCGGTCCCTCTTCTTCGGGGCGGCTCTCCCACATGCGGCGGTAGTTGGGGAAAAATTCTTCCTCGCGCACCAGCAACGCCGTGTGCATGTCCCACCATGGGCTGTGTCCGGCGATGCGCTCATCGACCTGCTCGACCAGTTTATAGACCAGCCGAGCTCCCGCACGCATGCGCAGCACCAGTGTTCCCTCGGCCGTCTGAGAACTACGCTCCACTTCCATGCCGCAATATTTTTCAAAGAAAGCGGCGGTTCTCGCCAGGTCGCGGGAACCGTAGACCCCGTGGCTGATACGGCCGACACTTTCTTCGGTGGCGATCTCCATGGCGCCTTCCGGCATTTTGACCGGCGCCCAAAATTCATATTGGTTGCCATCCGGATCGGCGAAATAGATGACCGTCCCTTCTTCCCCTTCGGCGGCGGTCTTTACCGGATCAGTGTGCGGAATCTTGTGCTTGTCGAGACGGCGCAAGTGCCTATCGATGTCTTCGGGCCGAACGTAAAAGCCGCACCTGGGGAGATCCTTGCCCAGCTCCTTGACCGGCGGGTAGTTTTCCGGCTGGAGGAACGCGCCGATGCGGCACGATCCGCCCTCCCACCACATAAAACAGAAGATCGGGGTGCTCTTTTTTCTCATGTTCGTCGTGAGCCCGTTGATCGGTCTGATCGGAAGACCCGTGGCATTGAGCGCCCAGTAAGTCCAGGCCGGCAAGTCATTGGTTCCGACCACGTAATGATCGATCCAATGCACGGCGCCTTTAGGTTCGACGGTGTTCATCGAAGATCCTCCTTCTAATGGTTCAATTCGTTCAAGAAGTTCAAATCGTTCAAGCCGCTAGATAAATACGTTCCACCGCTTCCAAACGTTCGAATCGTGCAACCATTTCCACTTCTTCTATAACGTTTGAATCGTGCAAGGCAAATAGAGACAAATAGCTGTTTAAAGATTCAAAGAATTAAGCGGTTCAGGTGTTCCGATCGTTCCAGGTGCTCAACTTCTGGCGGATTTGAGAACCGGTACATACATTCGGGCTGACGCCATCGGATCACTCGATCATCAACCTGTGGCGAACAGCTCACATCGCGTAGTAGGACGCGCAATTGTCCCAGAGGATTTTCCGCTTGTCGGCTTCGGAGATCGGCAGTCTAAGAAAGTGATTGACCGCTTCCGGATAACGCGAATCGACATGCGGGTAGTCGGTGGAAAAAACCAAATTGCCGTTGCCGACTTGCGTGATAACGTTGTTGGCGATCACTTCGTCCGGCTCGATCGACACGACGCAGTGTCGTTTAAAGTATTCACTGGGCTTGATCTTTAGATCGGGCGCGAAGACGTCGCCGTCCAGTTCCCACGCCTCGTCGAGCCGCCACAGAAGCCACGGCAGCCAGCTGCAATTCGCCTCCAAAAACGCCACGCGCAGTTTCGGGTGACGCGCGAACACGCCGCCGCCGCAAAAACAGCCGAGAGCGAGCATCTGCTCAAACGGCTGGGCATAGACTCGGCGCAGCATGAAATTGGGCTCGAGCCGCTCGCCGATCTGATTCTTGCCGGTGCCGGTGGATTCATGAAAGCCCAAGGACAGATTGAGCGCTTCCAAGGCGTCCCACAAAGGGTCGTAATAATCGCTTTGCCATGGGTGATCGACCAAAGGATTGGCGCGGAGAAACACGGCGCGGAAGCCGAGTTCTTCGGCGCAGCGGCGCGCTTCGCTTACGGCGTCCGCCATGCTGTAGGGCGAGATCATGCCGGCGCCGATCAAACGGCCGGGATCTTTTCGGCAAAAATCGTACATCCAATCGTTGTAAGCGCGCGCCATCGCGGCGGCGAACTCGGCGTCCAGTCGATCGTCCACCAGCGCCCTTAACCCGCGCGTGGGATAGAGAACGGCGACATCGATCCCCTCGATATCCATCGCTTCGAGCTGGACTTCCGAGGTCCAGCCGCGCGCCGCGTCCTTGCCGAAGATATCTTGCTTCTCTTCGAAGTTTTTGCCTCGGGCGGTATTGTTTTGCGGGGTGGATTTGCGCGCCCATTCCGTGCCGTCGGGATGGACCAGGCGCAGGTCGCGCACGTTCTTGCTGGTTATGCCGCGCGGCGCCCGCGCTTTGAATCTGCCGTCGATATACTTTTCCCACAGATCCGGCGGCTCCATGACGTGCATGTCGCTGTCGAGAATCTTGAATCCATTTTTTGCCATGGGTCGACCTTTCCGAAGCTATTAATTGTTTCGAGTTTCAGGTTTCGTGTCTTCGAGTCTGGATTAAACTCGAAACTGGTAACTTGGAAATCGCAACTATCCAAGTCCGTACAGCGCCGCGGCGTTTTCTCGGTAGACTTTGTTCTTCATTTCGTCCGGCAGATGGGCGGAGTCCTTTGAGATGATTTCCTCCGAGAACGGCCAGGTGCTGTCCGGATGCGGATAGTCCGAGCCCCACATGATATGGCCTTCGCCGAAGAATTGGATCAGATACAATCCCACCAGATCGGTTTGAAAGGTCGCCCAAACCTGCCGCTTGAAGATTTCGCTCGGCATATTTTTGAGCGGAATCTCGGCGGCTTTTCGGCGCTCGAATTGCCGCTTATAGCGGTAATCCATTTCCTGCACGACAAAAGGGATCCAGCCAATGGCGGATTCGGCGAGGCAGAACTTCAGTTTGGGATGGCGTTCCAAGGTTCCGAAGTTGAACATATTGACGAAGGGATTGAAAAAAGAAGTGGCGCCGTTGCTGAGCCCCATGTCAAAAACACCCTGGCGCTCGCCCGGTTTGACGGAGTCGATGGTCGCTCTGACGGTGCCCGACTGCGTGCTGCCGCCGACGTGGTAGGACACGACGATGCCGGCGTCCTCAGCTGCGTCCCAGAATACGTCCCATGGCTTTAGGTTCATCTGAAGAGTCACATCGTTGACCAGAAAATTCGCTTCGCGGAAACCCAATTCTGCCACCCGGATGACTTCATCTCTAGCGGCTTCCGGATCGACCGAAGAGAGCATGGCGACCGGAAAGAAGCGCTTCGGCGCGGTTTTACCAAACTCCAACGCCCAATCGTTGTATGCC
>JBOHVN010000230.1:0-15054 GCA_050735675.1 Binatia bacterium
GAATCGGACTGTTGACTATCATAATCTCGATCGGCTTTGTCTTTTTTGGCGCGATTCACAATGCAAACGCAGATGATTTCTACCAGGGCAAGACCATTCGCTTTATCGTCGGCGCTCCGGCGGGCGGAGGGTACGACACCTACACTCGAGCCATTGCGCGGCATCTTGGTAAGCACATTCCGGGAAATCCGTCGATGGTGGTGGAAAACATGGACGGGGCGGGTTCGCTGATTGCCGCCAATCACGTCTATAACAAGGCTGAACCAGACGGCTTGACTATCGGTGTTTGGATCAGTGGTCAAATCATACGAGACGCGCTAGGCGATAGAAGCATCAAATTTGACGGCCGAAAGTTCGGCTGGATCGGCGCGCCGAGCAAGGGAGCACCCACCTGCGCGATGATGGGCTTCACCGGGTTAAAAACCTGGGATGATGTTTTCAATTCGAAGCGATCCATCAGGATGGGCGGCGTGCGGGCGGGGACCGCTTATGACGATGTACCGACAATTCTAAACAATGTGGCGGGAACAAAATTTAATCTGATAACCGGCTTTGCGGGCACCTCCCCTGTCCGTTTGGCTTTGCAACGGCGAGAAGTGGAAGGAGCCTGTTTGGGTTGGGAATCGATGCGGGTTTCGAATCGAGTCATGCTCGACGCCCAGGGCGATGAGAAGCTGATTCCCTTTATCACCCACAAAAAACTCGAAGATCCCGAAGTCAAGGATCTGCCGCTGTTCACCGATATGATCAAAGGCGAGGTCAATCTGGCGACGTATAACAGCTGGGCGGCTTCCTATGAGTTTCAGCGGCCCTTTTCACTGCCGCCGGGAACGCCCGCGGAGCGGCTCGAGACCCTGCGCAAAGCCTTTGCTGCGACGCTGCGAGATTCCGCTTTCCTAGCCGAGGCCAAAAAGACCAAGCTCGATATTGAACCCGTGTCCGGGAAAGACATCGATGGCTATGTCCAGCAGATCTATTCAATGTCGGACAAGGTGAAAGAAAATCTCGGTTTCTTGGTGAAATCAACCAAGAAAAAAAGCAACTAGCGAGGTCCGACCGACCGAGTGAAGAGACAACCCAAAAAAACGTCGAATTGCTGAGTGAACAGGATCGAAGAGGCGCAATCGAAAGGCTAAGGAGGCTGTGAATGAAATCACGAATTACTCTGCTAATGACGAGCGTGATCGGGCTTACCTTGCTCGGAGGTACGATTAGAACCGCATCTGCGGAGGATTTTTACAAGGGGAAAACCATTCGCTTTGTGGTCGGTTTCGCCGCGGGCGGCGGCTACGATCTCGCCGCTCGAATCGTCGGGCGGCATATCGGCAAGCATATCCCGGGCAATCCTACCATCGTGGTCGAAAATATGACCGGCGCCGGGAGCCTGATCGCGGCGAACTATACTTACAGCAGCGCCAAGCCCGATGGCTTGTTCGTAGGGATCTGGAATAGCGCCTACGTCCTGCGTCAGGCCCTTGGCGACAAAGCCGTAAGGTTTGATGGCCGCAAGCTAGGGTGGATCGGCGCTCCCACCAAAGGCACACCTTTTTGTAGCATCATGGCACATACCGGGTTGAAATCGTGGAAGGACGTTCTCGCTGCCAACCGAGAGCTCAAAATGGGTTCAACCGGACCGGGTTCCACCTATGACGACATGCCTCAGATATTGAACCGGACCCAAGGGACGAAGTTCAAGGTTATCAGTGGGTATGAGGGCACGAGCACGATCCTCGTGGCGATGCGTAGGAAAGAAGTGGACGGCGGTTGTTGGACCTGGGAATCGGCGCGAACCACAGCCCGTCCTATGCTGGACGCGAAAGGTGACGACCAGCTAGTTCCGTTTCTCATTCACAGCCGGGAGCCGGATCCTGAAGTGAAAGATCTTCCACTCATTCCAGAGGTCATCAAGGGTGAGGACAACCTCTCCGCCTATCGGACGTGGTCCGGAACCTACGAGTTTCAGCGTCCTTTCAGCGTGCCGCCGGGGACACCTAAAGAGCGGCTCTTGCTCCTGCGCAAAGCCTTCGCCGACACCATGAAGGACCCTGAGTTTATCGCTGAAGCAAAAAAATCGAAGTTCGACGCCACTTACGTATCCGGGGAAGAGGTCGAGAAGTATGTGGATAAAGTCCTTGCCGTGACTCCCAAAGCCAAAGAGCTTCTCGACTTCTTGATGGCCAAGCCAAAAAAATAAGCGGGTGCGAAAATTGTCGACAGTTAAGTTCATAGACAGGAGGAGCGTCATGAAAGCGAGATTATGGCTGCTCACAGCGGCAGTAGCAGGGTTGGTTTTAACCGTTGCAGAACCTGCTCGATTATCGGCAGAGGACTTTTTCAAAGGCAAGACGATCCGTTTTGTGGTGGGACAAGCGGCCGGCGGAGGGTATGACCTTGCGGCGAGAACTATTGGACGGCACATGGGGAAGCATATTCCCGGCAACCCCACGATCGTGGTGGAAAACATGACCGGCGCCGGGAGCCTGATTGCCGCGAACTACACTTACAATAGCGCCAAACCCGATGGTTTATTCGTAGGAACTTGGAACGGCGCTTTTATCTTGCGTCAGGCTCTCGGCGACAAGGCGGTTAGGCTCGATGGCCGCAAGCTCAACTGGATCGGTTCACCGACGAAGGGCACACCCGTTTGCGGCATCATGGCTTATAGCGGGATGAAAACCCTCGATGATGTTGTGGCATCGAATCGGGAAATTAGAGTGGGGGCCACGGGACCGGGATCGACCTATGAGGACTTGCCGCAGATATTAAATCTAACCCTGGGGACAAAATTCAAAGTGATCTCCGGCTATGAGGGCACCGGCACGATCCTCGTCGCCATGCGCAGAAAAGAAGTGGAGGGGGGTTGCTGGACCTGGGAGTCGATGAGAACGACTGCGAGGCCAATGCTCGACGCCAAGGGCGATGACCGGTTAATCCCCTATCTCATTCACAGCAGGTGGGACGACCCGGAAGTAAAAGACCTGCCGCTGATACCGGATGTCTTGAAAAAGGATCAGGACAAGCTAGCCGCCTATAGAACCTGGGTCGCAACCTACGAATTCCAGCGGCCCTATAGTGTGCCTCCTGGGACGCCCAAGGAGCGCGTTCAGCTCCTGCGCAAAGCCTTCGCCGATACTCTGAAGGACCCGGAGTTTGTCGCTGAGGCTAAAAAAGTAAAGTTTCAAGTAACCTACACCTCCGGGGAACAGATTGAAAAATACGTGGACGAGATGTTGTCGATCACCCCGAAGGCAAAAGAGCTTCTGGGCTTCTTATTGACCAAGAAAAAGAAATAGGGAGAGCCGGAAATTGGCCGGCTCCTGGTCTCATACAAACGAGAGGAGAAAATCATGAAGACGAAATTGTGGCTACTCATAACTGTAGTAGCAGGATTCGTTCTATCTCTTACTACTTACTCCTCGGCCGATGACTTCTACAAGGGCAAGACGATGCGCTTTGTGTGCGGGGCCGCGCCCGGAGGTGGCTATGACCTCTCGGCTCGGATGATCGGCCGGCACATGTCCAAGCATATCCCGGGCAACCCCACGATTATCGTTGACAACATGACTGGCGCAGGACATCGAGTCGCAGCGAACTATCTTTACAACCGTTCCGAGCCTGACGGCTTGACCGTTGGGGTTTGGAATTTCGCTCTTGTCTTGTTTCAGACTCTGGGAGACAAATCGCTCCGCCTCGATCCACGGAAGCTTGGCTGGATTGGCGCGCCCACCAAGGGGACTCCTGTCTGCGCCATGATGGGCCATAGCGGTCTTAAGACCTTTAAGGAGGTCATGGCTTCGACCAAGGAAATCAAAGTAGCGGGCACCGGGGCGGGAACCACCTACGAGGACTTGCCGAAGATACTGAATTTAACCCTGAAAACAAATTTTAAAGTCGTCTCCGGCTATGATGGCACAGGGCCGAGCCTTGTAGCTATGCGCTCCCAAGAAGTGCAGGGCGCCTGTTGGACATGGGAGTCGATGAAAAGCAGAGGCAGGTCTATGCTCGATGCCAAAGGTGATGACAAGCTCATACCCTTCCTCATCCATCGCCGTTTGCCTGATCCCGAGGTTAAAGATCTGCCGCTTATTCCGGATCTCCTTAAGGGTGAGGACTTGGCGCTCTACAAAAGTTGGGCGGCAACTTATGAGGCGCAGAGGCCCTTTATTCTTCCTCCTGGGATGCCCAGGGAGCGGCTTGAGTTACTGCGGAAGGCCTTCGCCGACACCATGAAAGATCCAGAGTTCTTAGCCGAAGCCAAAAAGAGCAAATTTGACACGACTTACGTTTCCGGGGAAGAGATCGAGAAGTATACCGAAGAGATTCTGGCGATTAGTCCTCAGACAAGAGAGAAGCTGCAGTTTCTGATGCCTCAACGCAAGAAAAAATAGCGTCATGGCCGAATACTTCGATGCCTTTTTTACCGGACTGTTCAATATTCTGCCCTTCACAGCGCAGGGTCAGAATGCCTTTTTTTTCATGCTGGTCGGCATCTTCATCGGCTTCTGGGTGGGCATCCTTCCAGGGCTGGGAGGTGCGGCGACACTGGCCCTGATGCTTCCCTTTATTTACAAGATGGACCCAACATCGGCGTTCGCCTTTCTCTTGGGTTCCCTTGCTGTCACCTCCACAACCGGTGACATTACCTCTGTGCTATTTGGTGTCCCTGGCGAAGGGATCAGTGCCGCAACCGTTGTTGACGGCCACCCCATGGCCAAAAATGGCGAGGCCGGAAGGGCCCTCGGCGCGGTGCTTATGAGCTCGCTGATTGGGGCGATTTTCGGCGCTTTCGCCTTGGCTCTTGCCCTGCCTGTGGTCGGCCCCCTGGTTCTTTCCATCGGTTCCCCGGAATTTTTCATGCTCGCCATTTTAGGCATCACTTTTCTCGCCGCACTCAGTGGCGGCAATCTCGTCAAGGGCTTTGTTGCGGGAGGTTTCGGTCTAACGCTTGCCATGGTCGGCCTGGACCCGGTGCGGGGTGCGCCGCGCTTCATATTAGAACCCGTCCTCGGAGAGGAGCTATCGCTGTTCCTATGGGACGGCATAGCTCTCGTAGCGGTCGCTATCGGACTCTTCGCCATCCCCGAGATCATCGACATACAAGTGCAAGGAACCAGTATTGCCAGGCAGGAGATGGGCAAGTTGGGCGGTGTGCTGGAGGGGGTTAAGGACACCTTCCGCCACTGGTGGCTGGTTATACGTTGTAGCGCGCTCGGTTCCTATGTAGGCATCCTGCCTGGAATCGGCGGTGGTACCGCCCAGTGGGTCGCCTATGCGCATGCGGTCCAGAGCTCTCCCGACAAAGAACGCTTCGGCAAGGGCGCTGTCGAAGGGGTGCTTGGGCCCGGTGCGGCTAACAACTCGACCCGAGGAGGCGACCTGGTGACCACAGTAGCCTTCGGCATCCCCAGCAGTGTGTCTACGGCCATACTTCTGGGGGCTTTTCTCATCCAAGGCATTGTGCCGGGACCGGACTTATTGGATCCGGCCAAACACCTTGCGCTCACCTCTTCCTTTGTCTGGGTCATTATTGTTGCGAACATTATTACAGTGGCCGTCTGTTTTTTGTTTCTCAACCAGCTAGCGAAAATTACTTTTGTGAGGGGTAGTCTCCTTATTCCCTTTCTCCTTTTCCTCATCTGTCTTGGAGGCTTTACAGTCAAGAATAGCTTTGGCGATATCATTGTAGTGCTGATCTCAGGGGCGCTAGGGTGGTTCATGGTCCAGTTCGACTGGCCACGGCCTCCTCTACTACTGGGGTTAGTGTTAGGGAGCATTGCAGAAAGAAACCTTTGGATCGCAACGAGAGGCTATGGGACAGAATGGATTACCCATCCTGGAGTCTTGATCATCGGCCTGATCGTTGTCGGGACGATCGGGTATTCCATCTTCCAGAGTTACCGGGAAAGACACAAGCCTCGCGCGGCTCATATGCCGACGGAGGAGCCCAAGGCGAGCATCTTCCAGAGCCCAGTTTATCGGCCCCTCTTCGCTCTGTTTTGGGTCGGGTTCTTTCTATACATACTGCACGAGACCATTTTTGTCATTCGTCCGGAAGATGTGCGACCTGCAATGTTTCCATTGACTGTAGGCATTCCCAGTCTGCTCCTCGCTATCCTGGCGTTCGGCCAGGAGTTCTTTGTAATCCTCCGCCGCGGGGCGAGTCAATCCGACACCTCAGGAACTGCGTCGTCCCTTAGTCCCGGCCTTGTGCGACGCCGTACCGTTTCGATCATCGGTTGGACGCTAGGCTTTTTTCTCGCGATCTGGCTTCTCGGGTTTAACATCGCCGTACCGGTGGCAACATTCCTCTATCTCAAGGTTGGCGCTCGTGAAGGGTGGCCTATCACGGTTGTCTTAACTTTGGTTGCGGGGCTTTTTTTTTACGGCCTGTTCGACTATACGCTTCACCTTCCGTTTCCTAAAGGCGAATTATTTCTATTACTGGGCTAATAGCTGACACAGGAGGGATTCATGAAGAGGAATTTTTGGTCACGGCTAACCTTAGTAGCAGGCCTCGTTACGCTTGTCACAGGCCCTGCACAATCATCGGCCGATGATTTCTACAAAGGCAAGACGATCCGCTTTGTCGTGGGGTTGGCGCCCGGCGGGGGCTACGATCTCTCGGCTCGAACCGTCGGTCGTCACATCGGCAAGCACATTCCCGGCAATCCCACCATCGTGGTTGAAAACATGACCGGCGCTGGGAGCCTGATTGCCGCGAACTATACCTTTAACAGCGCCAAACCCGATGGTTTGTTCGTAGGGATCTGGAATAGCGCCCTCGTCCTGCGCCAGGCCCTGGGCGATAAAGCCATGCGGTTCGATGCGCGCAAGTTCGGCTGGGTCGGCGCTCCAACCATTGGTACGCCTCATTGCAGCATCATGGCGCACACCGGATTGAAAACGCTGAAGGACGTTCTAGCGACCAACCGGGAGATCAAGATGGGTTCGACCGGACCCGGCTCGACCTATGACGACACGCCTCGGGTATTGAATCAGACTATAGGCACAAAGTTTAAAATCGTCAGCGGGTACGAAGGCAGCGGCCCCATTTACGTTGCGATGCGACGAAAGGAAATCGACGGAGGTTGTTGGGGGTGGGAGTCGGCGCGGTCCACTGCTAGAGCGTTGCTTGACGCCAAAGGCGACGAGAAGCTGACCCCGTTTTTGATCCACCGCCGGGAGCCGGATCCGGAAGTCAAGGATCTTCCACTCATGCCGGAGATCATCAAGGGCGAAGATAACCTTTCCGCTTATAACACCTGGGTCGGGACATTCGAGTTTCAGCGCCCTTTTATGGTTCCGCCGGGAACGCCGAAGGAGCGGCTCCAAGTTCTACGCAAGGGCTTCGCCGACACCATGAAGGATCCCGAGTTTATTGCTGAAGCCAAAAAATCCAAGTTGCAGATAACTTACGTCACAGGGGAAGAAGTCGACAAATACGTGGACAAAGTCCTGGCGGTCACTCCCAGGGCCAAAGAGCTTCTCGACTTCCTAATCACCAAGCCGAAAAAGTAGCTCAGCGAAGCTATATGGAATACATCGACTCGTTTTATAATGCCCTGATCAACATCTTGCCTTTTACCAACCAAGGCCAGCAGGCGTTTTTCTTCATGCTGGTGGGGATATTTATCGGTTTCTGGGTCGGCATTCTGCCGGGCTTGGGAGGCGCTGCAACCTTGGCTCTCATGCTCCCATTCATCTACAAAATGGATCCCACATCGGCCTTCGCCTTTCTCTTGGGGTCAAATGCGGTAACCGCTACGACCGGAGATATTACCTCGATCCTTTTCGGCGTCCCGGGTGAAGGCACAACGGCGTCTACCATTGTCGATGGTCACCCAATGGCCAAGAATGGTGAAGCCGGCCGGGCCTTGGGCGCAGCCTTGATGAGCTCCCTGGTCGGCGCCATTTTCGGCGCCTTTGTCTTGGCGTTGGCGATTCCCATTGCCGCACCGCTGGTCCTTTCCATCGGTTCTCCTGAATTCTTCATGCTCGCCCTACTCGCTATTACCTTTGTCGGATCGCTGAGCGGCGGAAACATAGTCAAGGGCGTGTTGGCAGGGGGTCTCGGGCTCATGATTTCCACCATCGGCTTAGATCCGATACGGGGCGTCCCGCGCTTCACTTTTGAGGGAGTCCTGGGGCAAGGGCCGTCGATCTTCTTATGGGACGGCATCGCTCTGGTTGCCGTCACCATAGGGCTGTTTGCCATCCCGGAGATTATCGACCTGGCCATCAAGGGAACGAGCATTGCCCGGGAACAAGTTGGAAAACTCGGCGGCGTCATGGAAGGTGTGAAAGACACCTTTCGCCACTGGTGGCTGGTTCTCAAGTGCAGCGCTCTCGGCGCGTACGTCGGCATACTTCCAGGTGTCGGGGGCGGCACCGCGCAGTGGGTGGCATACGCCTACGCGGTTCAAAGCTCGCCCGACAAGGAGCGTTTCGGCAAGGGGGCGGTCGAAGGGGTTCTTGGCCCGGGAGCAGCCAATAACTCCACCCGTGGCGGCGATCTGATCACCACCGTCGCTTTTGGCATCCCGAGCAGTGTCTCGACCGCGATTCTGTTCGGCGCCTTCCTGATCCAGGGAATCGTGCCGGGCCCCGACATGTTGGATCCCGCCAAGCATCTCACACTGACGTTTTCATTCGTATGGATCATTATCGTTGCCAACATCATCACGGTTGCAGCTTGTTTTCTCTTTCTCAAGCCGCTGGCAAAGATCACCAACGTAAGAGGATCGCTACTGATCCCCTTTCTCCTGGTGCTCATTTACCTCGGCGGATTCACGGTCAAGAACAGTTTCGGCGACATGATCGTGGTGCTGATTTTCGGCGCGCTCGGCTGGCTCATGGTCCAGTTCGATTGGCAACGGCCTCCGCTGCTCGTTGGTTTGGTTTTGGGAACCATTACGGAAAGAAATTTCTGGATCTCCACCAGGGCATATGGATTCGACTGGCTCCTTCACCCGGGAGTCCTTATTATTGCCGTTATCATTGTCGGAGCGATTGTCTACTCCATCCGCCAAATCTTGCGGGAAAAGAGCGAACCCCCGCCGACCGTTGCGGCAGCAGCAGCAGCACCGGAGCCCGACACGGCGATGCTTACGAGCCCGGTTTACCGCCCGATCTTTGCGCTCTTCTTCGTCGGGCTGTTTATCTACGTGCTGCGCGAGACCTTCTTCGAGATCCGCCCCATGGAAGAGCGGGCCGCGCTCTTTCCCATGGTGCTCGGCATTCCGTGTCTGGCTTTGGCTCTTTTGGCTTTTGGTCAGGAACTTTTTCATGTTCTACGACATCCAAGCGGCGCAGCAGATCCCGTAGAAACCGCGTTTACTCTCAAACCGGCCATCGTACGGAGTCGCGCCATCTCGATCGTCGCCTGGATCTTAGGGTTTTTCCTTGCCATTTGGCTCTTGGGCTTTCCAGTCGCGGTGCCGGTTGCGTGCTTTCTCTACTTTCGCTTCGCGGGCGGCGAGAAATGGCCGATATCGATCTCTTTGACTTTAGCGGGGGGGGCGATTTTTTACGGCCTGTTCGATTACTTCCTCCATCTTCCCTTTCCTGAGGGGGTACTGTTCGAACTGTTGGGAATCGAAATTCTATAAATGAATTGAAAAGGGAAAGATACTTACTGCGCAAGGCGCGGCCGACGGCCAAGAAAGCAAATTTGACGGGTAACGAAAGGTTGATCAAGGTTCTGCCGTTATCAACGGAAGGAACGGAGACGTTCCGCTGATGCTGGCAATGGCGATTGGATTCGCCGCCGGCATCCCCCCTCCCCGGTCGTGGCGGGGCTACCACCCTGGCGCTCATGTTGCCGTTTATCGGCAACATGGACCCAATAACGGCGTCGGCCTTCCTCCTGGGGCCTAACGCTGTCACCGCCACGACCGGGGATATGACAAAGAAGGCTCAGTGAACGAAAAATTCAATACCGGCAGACCTGGGTGAGAAACCTATGATCGAGTTCCTCAACGCTGCGCTGGTCGGATTGAACAGCATTTTGCCCTTCAGTCCCGCCGGCCAGTCGGCGTTCCTGTTCATGCTTCTTGGCATCGCCATCGGCTTTGTCGTCGGAATCCTGCCGGGGCTTGGCGGGGCGACCACGCTCGTCTTGATGCTGCCTTTTACTTTTCAGATGGAACCGACAGCGGCGTTTGCCTTTCTTCTAGGCTCGAACGCGGTGACGGCTACCACGGGAGACATCACGTCGGTGCTCTTCGGCGTGCCGGGTGAGGGGGTGAGCGCCGCCACCGTGGTCGACGGTTATCCCATGGCCAAAAACGGCGAGGCCGGACGCGCTTTGGGCGCCGCGCTTATGAGCTCTCTTGTAGGAGCCATATTTGGCGCTCTTTCACTGGCCGTAGCGATTATGATCGTCAAGCCGCTCGTTCTCTCCATCGGCTCGGCGGAATTCTTCATGCTCGCGCTCTTGGGCATTACCTTTCTCGCGTCCCTTAGCGGCGGCAACCTGACCAAAGGGCTGGTGGCCGGCGGGCTCGGTCTCATCATCTCCATGGTCGGCCTGGATCCGATCGAGAGCATTCCTCGCTATACTCTCGAAGGACTGTTAGGTGAAAACATCTCGCTTTTCTTGTGGGACGGCGTTTCGCTTATCGCGGTGACCGTCGGTCTATTCGCGATCCCGGAAATTATCGATCTTGCCATCCAAGGGACCAGCATCGCCCGCGGGCATGTGGGAAAAATCGGCGGCGTCATGGAAGGCGTGAAGGACACCTTCCGTCACTGGTCGTTGGTGATGCGCTGCAGCGCGCTCGGCGCGTACATTGGCATCTTGCCAGGCATGGGGGGCGGTACCGCGCAATGGGTCGCGTATGCGCACGCGGTGCAAAGCTCGCCTAATAAAGAGCGATTCGGCAAAGGGGCCGTCGAAGGAGTCTTGGGACCCGGCGCCGCCAACAATTCAACGCGCGGCGGAGACCTGGTGACGACCGTCGCGTTCGGCATCCCCAGCAGCGTGTCCACGGCCATTCTGCTGGGCGCTTTCATCATTCAAGGGATCGTTCCGGGCCCCGATTTGCTGAATCCGGCAAAACACCTTCCACTAACTCTTTCTTTTGTTTGGATTCTTATCATCGCCAATATCATTACCGTGGCCATATGTTTCATGTTCATCAATCCGCTGGCCAGGATCACGTTCGTCAAGGGGACCTTTCTCATCCCGTTCTTGCTGCTGCTGATTTATCTCGGCGCCTTCACGGTGAAGAACAGCTTCGCCGACATTTTTGTAATGCTCATTTTTGGCGCGCTCGGATGGTTCATGGTGAAATTCAACTGGCAGCGTCCGCCGCTTCTATTGGGCTTGGTCTTGGGCGGAATTGCCGAGAACAATCTTTTCATCGCGACGAGGATCTATGGCCTCAGTTGGCTCTTGCACCCGGGCGTCTTAGTGATCGGTCTCTTGATTCTGGTAGGTTTGCTCTATCCCTTGTTTGACGCCTACCGCAAGCGCGCAAGAAAGTCTGAAGACTCTCTTGCCATTCCGCGAATAGAGAAAACCGTCAAAATGGTCACGGTTCCGTTACGCGAGCGTATCGGCAGCGGCTCGTTTGCTCTGCTCATCGCGGCGGTTATGGTGTTCGTCTTTTACGAAGCCAAGTTCGGATTTGGCGCGGACGAGCCGCGAGCGGCCTTGTTTCCTCTGACGATTGGCGTCCCCAGTTTGCTCATCGCTGGTTACGTCACCGTCAAGGAATTCTTCACCTCCAGTCGTAGGCGCATCGTTGAAGTAGATCCGCTGGCAAGCGAGTCTGAGATCGATCCGGCTTTAGCCCGGAAGCGCACGGTCTCTATCATTTTCTGGATCTTCGGGTTCTATCTCGCGATTTGGTTGTTTGGTTTTACCGGTGCCGCCGCACTCGCGACGTTTCTTTATCTTAAGTTTGGCGCAGGCGAGAAATGGCCTATAGCCGTGGCCTTGGCTGCGGCCGGCTGGTTGTTTTTCTTCGGCGTGTTTGACTACGGGCTGCAATTGCCGTTCCCACAGGGAGCGATTTTTGAATGGGCGCACGTCGATATACCGAGCGCGCGAAGTATTTTCGCGTTTGGCAGCTAAAGAGATCATCAGGCAAAAACATCACACTTTAGGAGGACGAGATGAAAACTACAAAAACTTTGATGGGCTTCCTTATCGCCGCGCTCTTGCTTGCGGGCCAAGCGAGAGTCGCGGCGCAGGAGCCGTTCTATAAGGGCAAGACGATCAGAGTCGTCGTCGGTTTTACCTCCGGCGGTTTTTATGACCGCTGGTCGCGTCTGCTTGCGCGCTTCGTGCCCAAGCATCTGCCCGGCAATCCGGAAATGATCGTGCAGAATATGCCTGGCGCCGGCGGGCTGATCGCGGCGAATCACGTCTACAACGTGGCGCGCCCCGATGGCCTAACCATCGGCATGACGTCTTACGGCATGTATTTAGACCAGATGGTCGGCCGCAAGGAAGTGCAGTATGACGTGCGCAAGTTCAAATGGATCGGCTCGCCGGAAAAGAGCGAAGTTTTGATGTATATGCGCAGCGACGCGCCTTACAAGTCGATCGAAGACATCCGCAAGGCGAGCACGCCGCCCAAGTGCGGCTCTACGGGAACGGCGGGCACCGATTACATTTTGGCGCGCCTGATCGAAGAAACGCTCGGCGCGAAGATCGAGTCGGTCCTGGGTTACCCGGGCGGCAGCGAGATCGATCTGGCGGTGGAGAAGGGCGAGGTCGTGTGCCGCGGGCTGACCGCGGCGCCTTATTTCGGCCGCGAGCCGTTCATTTCCTGGCGCAAGAGAAATTTCGTCACCGTGCTGATCTACGGCGGCGTGAAGCGCGACCCGCGCATTCCCGACACGCCGACCATTTACGAAATTTTTGACAAGCAAAAGACTCCGGAAGAAAGCCGGCGCGTGGGTGACGTTATTTTGCGCGGCGGTGATTTTGGCCGTCCCTGGGTCATGCCTCCGGCAACGCCGCCGCAGGTCGTGAAAACAATGCGCGCTGCCTACGCCAAAGCGATGGCGGACCCGGCGCTGCTCGACGAAGCCAAGAGAGGCAAGATGGATGTCGAGTATGTCCCCGGAGAAGAATTGGAAAAGCTTGCCGAGAAGATGCTGAGCCAGCCGCCCGGGGTGGTCGCGCGGGTAAAAAAGCTTCTCAGCGCGAAATAACGGCAGCTTATTAAAAAAACAGGAGGATCTATGTTTCAGCGATTGAGCAGCGTGATTCTGACAACGTTCCTATTATTAGCTTCGTGGAGCTCGGCGGCTGTGGCGCAGGCGCCTTTTTACGCCGGGAAGACCATAACGATTGTCGCCGGCACCAAAGCCGGCGATGTTTACGATCTTTATGCGCGGCACTTCGCGCAATACATGCCGAAATACATTCCCGGCAAACCCACCATCATCGTGCAAAACATGGCGGGCGCCAGCTCCATGATCGCCGCCAACTTTGTTTACAACGTAGCTAGGCCCGACGGCACCACGATCGGTGCAATTTTTCCAGCTCTTTACTTTGACCACGTCGTTCAACGCAAGGAAGTGCAATTCGATTGGAGCAAATTTATCTGGCTCGGCAGCCCGGTGAAGTCGAATCACCTGCTCTACATGCGCGCCGACTCGCCTTTCAAGACAATTCACGATGTGGTCAAGGCATCGCCGGCGCCGAAATGCGGCGCTACGGGCACCAGCTCAACCGCCTATTACATTCCCAAGTTGCTGGACGAAGTAATCGGCACGAATTTCGAAATCGTTCTTGGTTACCAGTCGGGCCAGGATATCGATCTCGCGGTTGAGAGAAACGAGGTCGTTTGCCGGTCCTTCACGCTCACGGCGTTTTTCGCGCGCGAGCCGTTTACCAGCTGGCGCAAGAAAAAATTCGTCAACGTGTTGGTGCAAACGGGAAGTAAGCGAGACAAGAGGATTCCCCAGGTTCCAACGATCCATGAATTGATGGATCAGTACAAGACCCAACAGGCGGGGCGAAATCTGGCGACTTTAGTGCTTGCCGCCGGCGATTTTGGTCGTCCCTATGTGATGCCGCCGAACACGCCGCCCGACCGCGTAAAAGTCATTCATGACGCCTTCGAAAAAGTCTTGAAGGATGAAGAGGCGATCGCCGAAGCCACGAAAAAGAAACTGGAGATCGATCCCTCGTCGAGCGACGAGCTCACGAAGCTCGCCAAGGATGTCACCAGCCAGTCGCCGGATGTCATCGCCAGGATGAAACAGCTCTTGGCGAAATAACCCGCGCTCAGCGACATCGAGCGGCCGCGTTGTGAGCGAAAACAACGCGGCCACTGCGGTTGTTGTTTGCGGAGAACGATCGCGCGGCTCAGGAGGTAATATGATTCGTTTGATCGGACGGGGTGCGCTAGTTTTATCGCTGACTCTGCTTTTAGCCGGACCGGGAACGGCTGGGGCGGAGGATTTTTATAAAGGCAAAACCATTCGCTTTATCGTCGGCCAGGCCGCCGGCGGCGGGTACGATACCTACGTGCGCACGATCGCGCGCCATATCAGCAAACATATTCCCGGCAATCCCGACACCACCGTGGAAAATATGGAAGGCGCGGGGAGCTTGATCTCGGCCAACTACGTGTATAAGCAGGCGAGTCGCGACGGCCTCACGCTGGTGAATTTCAATAATTCGCTGGTCGTGCAAAATGCATTGGGCGATCCGCGAATAAAAATTGATTTTCGCAAACTCGGTTGGGTCGGCGCGCCGAGCGTCGGCGTGCCGGTGTGTATGGTCATGGGTTTTACCGGTCTAAAGACTTTGGACGACGTTCTCAAATCAAAAATGTCTCTCAAGGCCGGCGCCACCCGGGCCGGTTCGGCAGGCTATGACATGCCGCTTATTCTTAATAAAACGCTGGGCACAAACTTCGAGGTGGTCAGCGGTTTCACCGGCACGGCGACGACGCGCATTGCATTACAGAAGCGCGAGATCAACGCCTTTTGTTCGCAGTGGGAATCCATGCGGGTGACGGCGCGCGCCATGTTGGATGCGGCGGGCGACGATAAGCTCATTCCGTTTATCATCAGCGAGCGCTGGGA
>JBOHVN010000231.1:0-5282 GCA_050735675.1 Binatia bacterium
TCGAACACCCTACACGACTCTTTGCTGTCCACTTTCAGCTCAAAATGATAGAAGTATGTCACAGAAACAACTTGGCCCATGTCGCACCCGTAAGATTTTTTACGAGTTTCGCGACAGAAACTAGCTAACGCAAGAGCACCTGCATAATTACACTAAGACAGGAAGCGGCGGCGGGCATATTTTATTGCTCATCCTTTCCATAAAACAAAGGAGGGGCGGCAGATTAGGCCGTCCCTGCCCTTTGGTGCGAAAGCTCCGATTGTGCCGCAGGAAAATCATGCTTCATTCGCGGCAATAAACCGCATGGGTTCGAAGTTTCTCGACGCGAAGTCGACTCTTATATCCGTCTTTCCTGCGGAGTCTTCCCCCTACTGAATACCGTTCGCTCTCTGCAGCTCCCGGATGTAAACAACAATCTGATCAATCTCCTCACGGACGAGCTGCGGTTGAGGAGGCATGCTCCCGAATAACCAGTGATGCTGCGCCACGCCCACGGTTATGGCTCGGACAAACGAAAAATCGGCGTGGAGAGAGGGACGATAGATCGAGTGCACGAGTGGCGGTCCTTTTTCCGTTCCGGCGGCATTTTTCCCGTGGCACTCGACACAAGACGTTTGAAAAGCAGCCATTCCCGTTATTGCTTTCGGCGAAAGCTCAGGGACTACCACAGTAATTTCTTGCTCAGTTTGACGGATCAGGTAAACCCCTCCTATGAGGAATGCGACTGTGAGAATGGTAACTCCACCAATAAGCGCGAATCGTCTGGTTATCATCTCAGGTCGTTGCATGCCGAAGAATGTTAGCCGGAATCTAGTGCACCAGCAGCAAAGCACTTGAAAATAAAGATTGAGCGAATCAGCGATCTGCTGTCGTTGCCTTATGATAAAGCAGGGCAGCCCCGAGGATTACCAGCCCCAGGCTAATCCACTGGTACTCCGTCAGACCCAGACCGACAATCGGATTGGCGCGCCCGAATTCCACAATAAACCGCATGGATCCAGCGAGAATTAAATAAAGGTAGAAACTTGTTCCAGGAGGATAGGTTCTTTTTCTGAGAGCCCAAAGGATTGCAAAAACGAACAGCGACTGGATAAGCTCATAGAGCTGCGTCGGGTGTACTCGTACTCCGGGAGGGTAGGAGACACCGGTCACCGGATCGGCCCATCCCGCGACTGCATCGGGAAACGCCATCCCCCATGGAACATTTGTAACTTTGCCCCAAGTTCCATCACCGGCGAGAAAGCAACCGATTCGGCCAATTCCATAAGCAAGAGCGAGAGCCGGTGCTGACATGTCGGCGGCTTTAAGTAAAGGCACATTATGCTTCCTGAAAACCCAGGACGCCGCTAATGCTCCGCCGATAAGACCGCCGTACCAACTAAAGCCAGCGCCGCTAAAAAGGAATTCGAATGGCGCCTGTGTAAAGCTTTCCCATTCCTCTAAGATGAAAAGCAGCCGCGCACCCAGCAGCCCTCCAATCGCTGCAGCGAAGACGGCGCTTCCGGCAACGTCTGGATCATAGCGGTAGCGTCTCAGCTCCAGACCGAGAATCCAAAGGCCGGCAAATGCTCCAAGAGCCCACAGAAGCCCGAGAGTGTAGATCGTCAGAGGGCCGATGCTAATCAGTACCGGATACATATCGGGCTAATAACGGGCGAAAGGTCTTCGTATGACCTTATCGCTTTGGGCAATCGAACGCTTATGGCCGATCCGTAAAACGGGGATGAGTACAATCCAGTTACCGGAACCGGCGTTAGCCTCTTGAAGGTTCGTCGGCAGCACGTGAACCTTATTTTGATTCGCCATGGGATTTCCTCCGCAAACAGAGATGGTTGATCTTACTCAGGTCATAGCTCAGTGAACCTTTACCCCCGTTGCTTTTCACTGTCGGGTCGGTTTCTGGTATGTGACGGTGAGATTACTCACGTCAATTCCTCCCGACGATCATCATAATCGTTGCCAACACCCGACCTGTGACATTGTTCTTTCACCCATGATAACAACCGTCAGGGTGTTCATCATGCTCGTTGGCACTCGCTGCAACAGTAACATTGATCCCGTCCCGCCGAAGTTCTTCGTCGCTCGCCTTTAATGCAACCGTTCCGGGTGGATGTTTGTACCAGCCGGGATCTTCATCATAGCTTTTCAATTGATCTCGAACTTTGACGATCGTGAACAGTCCGCCCATCGAGATGTAATCGCCAAAAGGGCCGGGTGCGCCCTTCATGGAAATAGTATTGCGCGGATAGGGCATGACTTCGGCCATTTTTCCCATATCCATTCCGGTATCTCCCATCGTCATATACGAGGGGAGGAGCGGACGAAGCTTTTCATCCAATCCGTCCTTATTGATACCCACCATATTAGGAAATTCATGACCCATTTGGTTCATGATGTGGTGAGTCATATGACAGTGAAGAGGCCAGTCGCCTGGCGAATCAGCAATGAATTCGACATTACGTGACTGCCCGACAGCCACAAGCACCGTCGTTTCGGGCCACTGCGCTGAAAGCGGAATATCTTCACCGTCGGTGGCCGTTACCCGGAAATGATGCCCATGCATGTGCATCGGGTGATGGTCCATGGCGCCCAGGTTTCCGAATCGAATTCTAACTTTATCTCCGATCTTACAAACCAGAGGCGCCGTGGAAGGAAATACTTTGCCGTTGATGGTAAGAATATTGAAATCACTCATCTCTAAAGTATTCGGACGGAAACTGCCCGCTGGGATTTCCCATTCGCTGATCATAAGAGAAAAGTCGCGGTCGACATGATACTCGGGCGATGGATTTCTCGGATGGATAATAAAATTACCGATCAGACCCATACCCATCTGCGTCATCTCGTCATGATGCGCGTGGAACATCTGCGTACCGTACTGGCGCAGTGTGAATTCATATTTGACCGTTTCTCCGGCTTTAATAAACGGCTGCGTGAGCGCTCCGACGCCGTCCATGCCATTGGGAAGATTAAACCCATGCCAGTGAACTGACGTTGATATCGCCAGACGGTTGGTCACATAGATGCGCACGCGTTCACCTTCGACAGCTTCGATGACAGTGCTGTTTACGCGGCCGTTATATCCCCAACATTTTGCCCGCAGGCCCGTATCGAAGTAATGATCTACTTCCTCGGCGATCAGATGGAAAACTTTGACACCGTCGACAATCTTGAATGGTAAAGCAGCGCCGTTTGGAACGACTACGGGCTTGTAACCTTTCCCCGGGAGAACCGGCGGCAGCGGTTTTACGTCGACCGGCCCTCCACTGTAACTCTTCTCCCAGTATGGACGGCTACCGCCGCGCGGAGGATTATAGCCTGTGAACGGCTGGTAGAAGGCTCCCGAGCCACTGCGATTGATCGCATGCGTCTGTTTCTTCGGCAAAGCAATGCCCGCAGCTACTGCAGCCGCACCGATGCCCAATATCTGACGTCTCGAAAATTTGTTACTCATCACGACTCCTTGGATAATTAATGCCCTTCTCTTTCGCTCGCTCCTGCTTGTGCGCCCGTGCCGCTCATCGGTGCGCTCATCGAACCGGGAAGGCGGCCACTCAAAAGTTGTCCGGCGTCTCCGCGGGCCAGCCAGTAGTCGCGCAGCGTTTCGATATAGGCTACCGCGGTTTTAATCTGCTGCTCTTTGGCGCGTAGTAACTGAAACGGACCGAGCTGCATAGCGTTGTATTGCAACTGAGCTTCATTAACGATGCGTTCACGCAACGGTAGAATGATGTCTCGATAATACAAGGCGCGCTCCCGAGCGCCGTTCACTCGTTCACGGACGACCCGCGCCATTCCGCGAATCCTCACTGCGAGCGCATAGTATTCTTGCTGGGCCGCGCGTAACTCGGCGGCAGCGCGGCCCACCCGAGCTTGACCCTGATCAAACAAAGGGATGGGAAATTCAATTGTCGGCCCAACTTCCCATGAACCCTCCATCCGTTCGCCGATTGCGCCGGCATGTAATTCCGGAATCAAAGCGGTTATTCTGTTGAACCCCAATAGTTGCCCTGAGGCAATAATTCGTTGTCGCGCGTTCAAAAGATCTACACTGCGCGCAAGTGCAACGCTTTCGAGATTCTCCGTCTGTACCGGCTGCTCCGGGACGTCGCGGAGGCGCTCTTCGCTTTGCCACTGCGTGTCGTTTCCCCATAATCCTAGAAGAACGTTTAATTCTTCCCGGCTCTGACGCGCTCCGACTTCGGAAGCTCTAAGAGCTAGTTTGCTGGATTCCAAAAGTGACCGTTCCCTGAAAAAATCAAGATCCGTTATATTTCCGGCTTCGTGTAGGCGCTTGGCTATTTCAAAGGACGCCCCGAGGGCCTCGACGATCGTTTGCCGCAGTTCGAGCATTTGATTGTTCGACTGGTTCAGATAAAACGCTGTCCGTACGCGCGACGCGAAGTCGAGTACCAAACCGGTCACTCTAGTTTTTGCCTCATCGAACCGGGCGCCGGCCACTCGCTGCCGCAGTGGCAAATAAAAGATGTCGAGGAAGTTCATAACGACACTGAGATCCAGATCCGGTTTTCCTCCGCCCGACACTGGAAACAGGACGGCGGCGTCAAAGATCGGATTTCTAAGAACGCCAGCTTGGACCAAGTCCGCCTGAGCCACGCCAAGCGCAGAGTAGCTCGCTTGAAGCTCCCGATTATTGAGCAAAGCGACCTGCACGGCCTCATCCGCCGTGAGCTTGTCTTTAAGCAATGAACGAACTTTCTCGCTGGCCTCTTTATCCAGATCAGTGCCGTTATTCCAATAAATTTTGACCTTGGCGCGTTCTTCTACGGTACCTTGCACTTCATCGAAGCCGGCATTGAGGGCGACCGAAGCGCAACCGTTAAGAAAAAAAATCGAAGAAAGGAGCCATCCGATGTTTCGTAGCGATAACATTCGCAGTAACCTCCTTCACCCCACCTATTGCATCTTTTCGATCTTGACGATGGCTTTTTTCGGCACGTCGATCGTGAAGCGGACCTTGTCACCGAATTTCAGCCCATCCAAGAGCGACGGCGGATCAACGCGATAGCCCATTGTCATCGCGTCCATGAAGCCTTTGATTTCACCGTGCTCGACGACAATTTGGCTGGTATTCGGCACGGTCGCGACGACTTTTCCTTCTCCCACCACAGTCTTTTGCGGGCCCGTCTCTGCCGTCGGAGATCCCTGCGCTTGTTGGTTCGTTGCCGCGGCCAGCATTGGCCCTTTTTCGATCTTGACGATGGCTTTTTTCGGCACGTCGATCGTGAAGCGGACCTTGTCACCGAATTTCAGCCCATCCA
>JBOHVN010000232.1:0-4283 GCA_050735675.1 Binatia bacterium
CTGTTTTCGCCACTGGCTCCCCCTTCGACCGTCCGCTTTTTTCTCCACTACTTGGTGGCCAATAGCTTCTTTGCCCGCTCGATGCTCTCCGGCGGAGCATCGAAGATTTCTTTTATCAGCGTCTCCAATTCTTCCGCGGACGTTGGCTCCACATCCATCCGGCTTTTCTTCGCTTCGGCACGAGCGGCGGGATCGTTCAACGCCTTAACATAGGCTTCTCGCAGGATCTTCACCCTGTCGGGCGGAGTGCCTGGCGTCACCATCATCGGACGGCCCAAATCTCCCGCGGCCAGTAGAATCTGAGACACACGGCGCTTATCTGCCGGGACTTTGAATTGCTCGAAAATTTCGTGAAGCGTCGGCGCATCGGGCGCACGTGCTTCTCTTTTGCGCGCGGTCTGGACGATATGGCGGTCAAAACCTTTCTTGTGCCACGTATCGAAAGGCTCTCGGCCAAAGTGAGCCGAAGCGGTGTGGGCACGGCACACCACCTCGCCCTTCTCCACCGCGAGGTCGATCTCCGTGCCACCAGCGTATCCCAAGATGCTGTTAAACTTCGCACCCACGGTGTCCTCCAACACCCTGGACAGAATATAGTCGGAGCTAGCCGTTCCCGTACCGCCACACTTCGGCGGCTCCTTCGCCTTGACGACATCGGCGATCGTCCTATAGGGAGTATCGGCGCGCATGTAGAAGATTGTCGATTCAACCGCCGGCGAGCCGATCCAGTGAAATTTACGCAGGTCGAACTGAACTTCTTGGCGTCCGACCAATTGGTCGACGTAAACGCTGTTTATCGGCATTACAAGGGTCAAACCGTCAGGCTTGGCGACATTGAAGACATGGTTGGTCGCGATCACGGAGCCGGCGCCGGGCATGTTTTGAGCGAGGATCTCCGGCTGGCCGGGAATATACTTGCCCATGTATTTGCCGAAGAGACGGGCCCAGCGGTCGTAAAATCCGCCCGCCGTCGAGCCGACCATGATCCGGATGGTTTTTCCTCTGAAGAAAGATTCACCTTGCGCTTGAACTTCAGGCGACAAGCATGGCAGGAAAGTGGCAAGGCAAAAAATCAGCGTGATCCCAAGACACCGCTTTTTCATGACGATCTCCTTTCGCCGGATCATTGTTGGCGTTAATCGTTCACGTGAATGCGACGAATCAAAAAAGAAACCTCCGCCTGAATCATCCACCCGCTTTTAGAGAACCGCTGATGAGAGACCGATCTGTGTTATTCCGTCAAAAAACGGCTGCGAGCGGGACAATCTTGATAGCGAGGCATACCACACGCCTTGTAGCGCGGCAAGCCGCGCGCGATGAGCTTGCCCTCTGGCTAGAAAAGGTGGCCTCCGACACGTCAATATTCTCGCATCACGCGCTATGCCTCCGGTTTACGACGACGCATGGGAGCCTTTCTGGACACTTGCGGAGGAAGTCGGCGTACCGATCGGATTTCACCTCGCCGTGTTAGTCAAAAAGACCCGGCTTGACGAAGGAAGTCGTAGCGCCGCCAATCCTGTGATCGCCACGGCGTCGCGCTACGCGCAAGAACCGCCGGGCATTCAGCTGCTCGAACCGATGACCGGCCTGATCTTTTCCGGTGTCCTCGTCGACAAAGTGATGGTCGGTTCCGACTATCCTCACCCCGCAACTACTTGGCCGCACTCCCGCCAGATCATCGAAGAACACATGCAATGTATGCCCGCGGCTGTCCGGCAAAAAATCGTGCGCGACAACGCGTGCGCTCTCTTTGGAATCTAGTGCGCTGTTTGGATTGCGATCCTTGAAACAGCGGATCAGCGTCGTAAAAATAAGCCAGCGATCAGCGAATCATCACGTTCTACTTCACGCGTGACGCTGAATGCGCCGCCGCATACATCACTCGATCACTTGCTGCGGCGCGTGCGCCGCAACACAGCGGGTGCCGCGGGACTTTTATCTGCCTTTTTCCTTCTGTTTGACGACCACACCGTCCTCGCTTTGGAACACTCGATCCTACACATGAAGTTGGAAAAAAACTGACGTAAACAAACGCAGCCGCGCGCGGATGAATTTTTCGCTCATTAGCGCTCGGCGTCCATCTTAATTTTCCGCAGTGAAATCGCGGCATGATTGATGATACGCCTGCAGTTTGGCAGGCTGGCATATCGCTTGCGTTTCCGATGTATGACGGCGCGACAATTTTTTTAACCTGACAGGAGGATATTCATGAAAGCAAGAAGAGAAATTCTAACAGCGGCTCTATTATCCGCGAGCGTCGGCTTAGGAGCGCAATCGCTATTCGCTCAGAGCACTCCCGGCAGCGGATCTTCGATGCCCGGCAGTCAAGACAGAAGCGGACCAACCGTCCCACAGCCGGGACCGGCTACTCCGCAGCGGCCGACGATCCCCGGGCAACCGGCGCCCGGCCTGCCGCAAACCGATCCAGTCCCGGGGCAGCCGGGAACCATTCCTGAAAGAGTGGAGCGTCCCGATGCTGGCCAGCAAAACATGGCTGTGACATCGGAGGATATCAAAAAAGCCCAGAAAGCCTTGAAGGCGAAGGGTCTGAACCCCGGCGCCGACGGCAGAATGGATGCCAAGACGCAGCAGGCCCTGCGCGATTTTCAGAAGGCCAACGATCTGCCGATCACCGGAGTTTTGGATGAAAAAACCGCGGCGAAACTCGGCGTGAATCTAGGCGCGGAAGGAAAATCGACTCCAGGACATAGCCGCGGTAGCCGCCCGTCTTCAAAGTCGGGCGGCTCGCTGCGGTAAAGATAATTACAGATTGAAGTTTTCGCGCTGTTGTATGTAGGTCTCAGGCTAAGGGGAGGTAGACAATCACGTCTACCTCCCCTTTAAATCTGTAAGCTCGGCGGCTAACACAGCAGCGATTTCGAACTACGGCGTGAAAAACGCGAAAGCGCGCACTTCGATGCTCTGTCGCGGGCGCGCGTTCGGCGGCGACGTCGGATCGTCGAACGACGTGTGCGGCGTGAAGCGCGCCCGGCCGTCCTTCTCCGATTCGTATACTTTGAACACCAACGCTTCGTCGCGGCGCATCTCAGGAAAATAAAACCAGCGATGATCCCGACTGTACTTCAACCGGTAGGTTTGCCCCACCCTATGCGGATAACGCCGCTCGGCAACCAGCAGATCATCCATCGCGATGCTTTTGGCGTCCGCGAGTGCCAGAGGATTACACTGAATCGGCTGATTGATCGCGCGCCAGACTTGTATGATGGCGAACCGGCGCTTGATTAAATCATCCGCTTCATCAGGAAGAAATTCGCGCACGCGATTGGGTCCGGACCATTCCGTATAGTCGTTGTGCGCCGACAGCACCGGCTCGCGAATGAGCTTCGCCTCCCGCTCTGCCTCCTCGCCGGAGCGCAGCGTGTGATCGAAGATCACCACGCGCGAGGCTCCCGACACAGCCTTGATCAGTTGCTCTACTTCCGGATAATAGACCGATTGCAACTGCGCGGCGTCGAAAAAATCCGCGACCTTGCTGTTGTGCTCGACGAACACAAAACCGTTCTCGTCGAGGGAAAACCGCTCCGTCAGCATCCGCCCATTACGCACCGTCATGCTGCGCAGATCGTTGGTGCCGGTCTTGCGCCGGCGAATATTGTTCGGTCCGAACGTTTCGTTGACGAGATTCTCACCGGTATCCACCGAGTACGGGATTTCAACGGTCAGTTCCTCTTGCATAAACGAAGCTCCTTTCCGAACCTCTTTGAGCCTAGCATCTGGCACAACCTTTTAGCAATGTAATGGCCTCACTCCGGTTTGCTGTCTTGCACCCTAATGAACTCGATCACAAGCCGGTTGATGGGGAACAATGGCATCAGACATGAACAGCAGACAAAGCGCCTGAAGCGAGTTAGCAGATTGCTGCAAAACTCTGATTGCAGGCTGCTCAAAAAGATCTCAGAGGCGAGGGGCGCGAAAAATCGATCCTTCGGCTTGGCTCAGGACAGGCTGAGCACAGGCATACTTAGCCCGTACGTTGTAGCGAGGCGATTGAGCGCACCCTTCGACAATGCTCAGGGCCATCGGCATATGAGTCTTTTTTAGCAGCCTGCTATAGCCGCGACTGGTCGACCTTCAGCCCCAGCGCATACTTCCCTATCAGCTCGTAATGGGCCAGGCGCCCCTGCGTGTGCTGGCTGATCACGTGCATGTCCTGGAAGTAGCGTTGTATCAGGTTCCCCTCGAAGATCGCCGTGACGCCGGCGGCATTATACACGGAGTCGACGACGTCGACCGCCAGTCGAATCGCGTGTGTGGTCGCCAGG
>JBOHVN010000233.1:0-10166 GCA_050735675.1 Binatia bacterium
GTTCCCTTGAACCTTGTCACGCGCTATCCTTTTCCTTCCCGCGACGAATATCTCGGCCATTACCGCGAGTATATCTGTCCAGGATGCGCGACGCTGTTGCAGGTTGATTTGTTCTGTCCCGCCCT
The DNA here is from genome assembly GCA_050735675.1 of Binatia bacterium. Taxonomy (GTDB): domain Bacteria; phylum Desulfobacterota; class Binatia; order UBA9968; family UBA9968; genus DP-20. The sequence goes on from JBOHVN010000233.1 coordinate 126, forward strand.
CGGTGGTGAGGAGGATCTCTGGGACATCCGCATCGGTTTAGATGAAAGTTAGGAATACCGTCGATCGTCAAGGGTGAGCGCAAATGATAATAAATATTCCTATGAGACACGTTGTTGATCCGAAGGTCGGTGGCTGCCGATCAAATTGGACACGACTTCAAACGGCGAATTCGCGCCGGTTGCGCTGTCGCCAGCCAACCGTGCAGATAACCGCTTGGCGCACAAGGCGGGGACTCACTGCCCTATCGGGATTGTGCCAAGTCGTTCTGCGGCGGAGCCAGACCCCGCGATAACAGCCTCCGCGCTAACCCGGATTAGCGCAGCTATAACGGCTTGATTTGCACCTTGCGGAACTTCACGACGCCCGCGCCATACTGAAGCGCAACCGGCCCGCTGGCAAAACTGGTGTCCCTGAGTTCAACGGTCTTGATTCCATTGAGCACGACGACAAGTTGCGGTCCTTTAGCCGTGATCTCATAGGTGTTCCATCGACCACCGGCTTTGGGCATGGGCGATACCTTGGCGAAATGGACGATGCCCCCCGTGCCGTAAGAGGGGTCGGGGCGCTGGTCGTAGATATTCGCCTCATAGCAGCTCTTGTCAGTTATTCTTTTAGGGTCCTGGCAACGCATGAAGATGCCGCTATTGGCCTCGTCACTGGTCCAGAACTCGACCCTGATCTGGAAGTCCTTGTAGGAATTCTTCGAAACCAGAAAACCGGCCTCCTTGCCGAGCCTTTTGTCGGCCTGAACGACTCCATCCACCACGGCCCAATTGCCGGTGCCGACGCGGTTCCAGTTGTCCAGGCCGTTGGGGCCGTCAAGAAGCGTGACCCACCCAGCATCAGTTCGATCAGACATCCGTTGTGAGCAGCCGAAAACGGTGAAAACAAGCAGGCCCATGGTGATGACAGATAAGCGTTTCATTGTGATTTCCTCCTTCAATGATAGGAATTCCGCTTTGAGATGCGGCCACGTAGAAACTCAGAGTTCTCGCAAGACCATGTTCGGCTCGAGCTCAGGACGCTGGAACCACCGGGAAAAGGTTGGCCTGGGAATTGACCAACTCAAAGGGAAACTATCCGATAAGATGGTGTTAGGTCAACCACGGCTCCGATCCGTTTTCTTTCCTGGCGGACCAGATTGTCAGTTGCGCATTAACAATCAATAGACGTGACCCTGGCTCGCTCTTACTGGCTCGTGCTCTGGCCTGTGCTGGCTTGTGTGCGAGGTACGAGGGTCAAACATGAACCTGCATTCTAACTTCTTCTCTCAAACGGTTAGGCGCCTCAATTTCGGAAGAAAGCTGCGTTGTCAAAAAGGGGAAGGTGAATACTCTATTCCTACAACCGCTTCACGAAGCCGTTGTCTTCGATCTCTTTCAAGATTGCAGGATCGATAAAGTGATCGGCAGATTCGCCGAACTAGGTGATGCCCTGCAAATAATCGTCTGTGACTCTGTATCAGTTCTTTTTCATCGACACCCGGCCGTCTTCCCGGATGGTCCAAAATGGATTGTAGGCGATCTCCCACTTATGCCCGTCTGGGTCGGAAAAATATCCGGAGTATCCGCCCCAAAAAGCCTTTTGAGGTTCCTTGATGATGGTTGCGCCATTTTCCTTGAGCCGCGCAAAAATTGCGTCGACCTCCTCCTCGCTTTGGACATTGTGAGCAAGGGAGTAACCTCGGTACGCCGGGACGCTATCGGCCGTGATACCCGTGTCCTTCGCCAGCTCTTCGTGTGGCCAAAGGGCGAACACAACTCCGTTCAGATCAAAAAAGACAACTCCAGGCGGGCTTGACTCCGCCTTCCAAGCGACGACACCCTGGTAGAAAGCCACGGCGCGTTGCAGGTCAGCGACACCAAGTGTGATGAGACTTATTCGTTGTTCCATACATCCTCTCTAGAACAGCCCCGGAACCCAACGTTTAACCGACTTCGTGTATGAAATGTAGGATGGACCTAATTTGACGGATAAGTTTCGCTCGTCGGTAAGGACGCGAAAGTGAAACCAGACTGCAACCGCTATGGTGATCAACGCAGCTAACCAGGATCGGAGAGTCAGAGTTAACCCGGTAAGAAAAATGATGTGGCCGAGATACATCGGGTTGCGGGTGTATGCGTACAGACCGCTGGAAACCAATCTCTCGGGCGGGATTTCCGGGCCAGGACCGCCGCCACCGCGGCTCACGCGATACTTACCGCACAATCGATACTGTAAAAAGCCCCAGAACATGAGCGGCAAGAACCAAAGATTTATTTCAATCCTGCCTGCGTGGATGATCAATTCCCAGAGCAGTGTAACCAAAGGATAGAGGAGAAAAGTCCTGACCGGAGTACGGCTAAAAAATCTCATGAAATCCTTGCTCGTGATTGTGCTCATGTTCTCTCTTGGAAATTCGGCTGCAGAGTTTACGTATAGAACTATATTGGATGCTCAACAACGGAGCGCAATCCACTTATATCGCATGGGGCACTTGAAGTTCAAAAAGTTTCAACCGTTCAACCGCTTCGCTCCGTTCAAGTCGTTTATATAGATGTGGGGACCTGGCGAACCCCGCACGTTTAGAGAATTCCCGAAACGTCGAAATGAAATGTCAATGAGCGCGCGAACGATTAGCGGCAGACGAAAAAAGGCTTATCATGCGAATCAGACGAGGCAACGCTTATGGCGGAAATGGAGCAGTTACCGGCTGCCGAACTGGTCTCGGTACCGGAATCTCTAAGCACCGACTCGGTGTTAGAACAACTCGGCAAGAACCGGCCGCAAGCGCAAAAGGTCACGTCACGTCACGTCAGTTGGGTGAGGGGAGCATTTGACGTCGGTGCCCCGCGATACCGGAAATGAAATTGTAATCGCAGGCATCGCAAACAAGAGCTGGAAGCGGTAGTTGGTCGTCGCATTTTGGACACTTTTTTAGCGCCGTAAGAGGAACGTGTTGTTTTTTAAATATAGCGACCGGTAGTGCAATTATTCCTAAGAATGCTCCCGCTATAAACCATTTGAAAAAGCCCCCGTCTTTTTTGCTCGCTATTTTCGCCGTGAGCAAGCCGAGAGTCACGGCTATTGCGGAAAAATAAAGGATATTTGCGTCTTCAGCGATCACAAGCGCACGCGCATTCGTCAGCAGGTCGGTCGCAAAGGATGAGAAATCTGTTGAAACGATCTCGGCCATTAGCTTTACTACCTAGCCAATGTAGAGCAACAGAGGGGCCGAAGAACAACGTTATCGATGGCGCAAAATTTTCCCGAATGTCCACAAGTGTTCCAATCACGACAGCGTAGGACTGCCTTATTCTGCCCAACGATAAAACAACGGGACTTTTGGCCTGCTATCGAAAAAGAGCGCCACTCGGCGGCCAACATCTTCGTCAGGCGGGGATTGCATTACTCGCAGTGTTCCCCGGCGCATTATTTGCGCGAAGACCAGAAGGGCGCCGATCGTCGCTTCAGGCCAACGACGTGCTGTTCATGATGTTGTTTACACGATCGATCAACGCAGTGGACGTTTCCGCTGTCAGCTTCGCCCGACATAACGAACCGGCTAAACGGCTCGCCTCCGTCGTGTGTCGACTATATTCGTTCACATGAAGCGCGTGATTGATCCCGAAGGGCGGCGCTTGCCGGATAAAACTCGCTAGGGCTTCGAACGGGGAGTTCGCGCCGGTGCCGCTCTGGCGGGCAAATCGCGCCGGCAACCGACTGGCGCACGAGGCGGCAAACGAAAACGCGAAGCGCGTGGGCGTTAGTGGCCGCGATTTCCTGGTTTCAGAAGTGGATTCGATCGCTGCGCAAACCTGAGCTTCAAGTGAGGTGTCAAAGCTCTGAGACTGGGGTCGTGCCGGAATTCTAAAAGATCGTCATGACATCCCGGCCGATCCATTCCTGACGAACGCACGCAGCACTGACGCACCGAGCTTACTGTAATTACCTAAGAATCTCATGATATGATCTGAGTTCTCATAATACTCCAATCATGCTTGGGGTAGTGCTTTACTTTCGCTTTATAAGGCTGTGAATTTGGATTGAAATTCCGCAGAAATACTTGAAAGGTATGCTTGACGTGATAGACCTGTGACCCAGCTGGAGGTGAATCATGGCAAAGATCTCTCAATCGGAAGCCAGCCGCTCGCATGTCTTGCTCCTTCTTGAGCAAGAGCAATACGACGAAGCGCTAGCCATTCTAAGTGATCTGAGGGAGAAAGATCCATCAGATCGGGAAATCCGCATATACTACCTGCTCCTCCTGAGGATATTTGTGCTGCGCTGGAGTTTGTCGCGCGCCATAACAGAAACAAGTATCGGAAGGTTAGCTTCAGTTGCGCGCGTCGTTGACCGGCTTAAACTCATCCGATCGTTCGGCCGGAGTTATCAGCCAGCAGAAAAATCGTCGGCAAACCGGAGCGCAAAACGCTTCATCGTTGCGGGAGCAGGATCAGGGTTTCTGATGATACTGTTGGCGTTTTATATCATTGGAGGCAGCAAGGGAGAGAGCCCAGTGTCATCGAACATGTTAACTTCGACAGACGCTTCGCATCTAACCGTCTCAGCTTCGGGCGCGAGGACGTTTTATCCGAATAAGCCGAGAACAGCCGGCGACGATCGTAGGCAAACTCAATCGCGGAGGGAAGCTGACGAGCGTGACTTTTCCCGGCTTGCTTCCGAACGGAGTGAGTTATTGCCGATTCAATTGACGCAGGATGTTTTAAAGAGTCATTTACGGGCTTTCGGCGCACAAGAGTTCACGGCCACCGGAATTGATAGAGCTAAAGCAACGCCTCAGTTTGACGCATCCAACGCTTTGGTTAAACGGCAAACAGCGGCATTGAAGATTGACCGCTCAAGAGCGACGGCTGGTAGCAAAACTATCGGCAGTAAGGCATTGGGAAAGACACTGGGACCTTATCAGTCCCGGCGGGCAATTCCTATCAGAAAATTCCCAAGGTTCGCAGCTGCCACTGTGCAGGAGATTCATCGCGGAGTATCACTCAACGTCCTGGAATTTAATGGTTCATGGGCGAAGGTCCAACTTGGACCTGCAGGCGCTACCGGGTTCATACGAAGAGAGTTTTTGATCGCAGCTAAAGAAACTGAGTCGAAGGTTACTCAGATTTCACCGTCAATGAAAAGAACTCCGAACGCTACAGGATTGGCGTCTGGATCAACTTCATAGAGCAATGCAAACGCTTGTTAACCAGTTGAGCCTCGCGGCCCGTCGTCTGCTGGTCTATAGTGATTTTCATGAAACATCTCATTGATCCCGAAGGGCGGCGGCTGCCGATAAAGCTCGATACGACTTCGAACGGGGAGTTCGCGCCCGTGCCGCTCTCGCCGGCGAATCGCGCCGGCAACCGACTGGCACGCGAGGCGGCGACCGAAAACGCTAAACGCCTGGGCCTTAGCCGGCGCGATTTCCTGGTTTCGGCGTGCGGCGCGGCGAGCTCGCTGTTCGCGTTCAACGCCGCCAACGCCGCAGTGGGGAAGCGCGGCGGATTTTTCGAGATCGAACCTGAAGCCGCGCTCGAGCCGCAGCTCGCGCAAGCGCGGGTCGGCGCCAAGGAGTTCATCTTTGACGTGCAAGGCCACTTCGTCGACCCGACCGGTGCATGGGTGAAGACAGCGCCCGCCGACGCATTTAAGTGGTCGCCCAAAGCGGGCTGTGCGCTCGCCGCCAAACCAGGCGCGCGCAGTCATCTCAATTGTCTCGGACCCGAGGAATTCGTGAAAGACGTGTTCCTCGACAGCGATACCGACATGATGGTGCTCTCGTTCGTGCCGTCGCGTCGCGATGCCGAGCCGCTCACGATCCAGGCGGCGGATGCCGTCCGGCGGATTGTCGACCGCATGGAAGGCTCGCATCGGCTGTTGCTCCACGGACGCGTCAACCCGAATCAGCCGGGCGATCTAGAATCCATGGACGAGTTGAAAGAGCGCTGGAAGGTGTCGGCGTGGAAGACCTATACCCAGTGGGGCGTAGATGGCAAAGGCTTCTTCCTGTCGGACGACGTCGGCACGCGCTTCATCGAGAAGGCGCGCGCGCTCGGCGTGAAGGTGATCTGCGTGCACAAAGGATTGCCGTTCGGCAAACAATCCTATGAGCACAGCCAGTGCGGCGACATCGGCGTTGTCGCCAAGCGCTTCCCGGATGTGAGCTTTCTCATCTATCACTCGGGTTTCGTCACCGGCGTGCCGGAACGGGCCTACACCGGGCGCGGCGCGAGCGACGGCATCGATACGCTCATCCGCTCGCTGGTCGACAACGGGATCAAACCGAACAGCAATGTTTACGCCGAGCTTGGCAGCACCTGGCGCTTTCTCATGCGCAATCCCGAGAGTGCGGCGCATGCGCTCGGCAAGCTCATCAAGTATTGCGGTGAGAACAACGTGCTCTGGGGCACCGACTCCATCTGGTACGGCTCGCCGCAAGACCAAATCCAGGCATTTCGCACTTTCCAGATCGCGCCCGAACTGCGCGCGATGTACGGCTATCCGGAGATCACCCCGGCGCTGCGCGCCAAGATATTCGGGCTAAATGCGACGCGGGTCTACGCCATCAGTGCGGAGGAAGTGAAGAAGCACACTCGGGCCGACCGCCTGGCCGAAGAGCGCCTCGCCTACCGCGAGCATCCTGAGCCGCACTATCTCACCTACGGGCCGAAAACCCGGCGTGAATTCTTGAATCTGCTGCGCTGGAATGGAGGGGAGCGGGCGTAGCAATTCTCAAGCGTTCAAAACGTTCAAGCCGTTCAAATCGTTCAAAGCGTCGGAAACGGGAGCGCCTTCAAGGTTCAATGTTCAAAAGGTCAAGGTATCGGAGCGGTTCCGTGTCTCGAGTTCCAGATCGGATTTGAGGTCGTGCTAAGTGCGCGAGCCTCCCGCTTAGCTCGGCAAGTCAAAGCCGCAACTCTTTATGACCCAATTCTACTTCTACGCCAGGTAAATAGCGATGACACCCACGACGACGAAGAGAGTTCCGAGTACGGCGTACCGGTTGACTCGTTCGAGGTCGCGCAAAAAGACAACGCTCATCAATAACGTCCATATCGGCGAGGTGGCGGCGATCGGCGACACCAACACGACGGGGCCGGTGACGAAGGCGGTGAGCATCAATAAGACCGCCGACGTTTCAAACACGCCGGCCGCGATGAACGGCACGACAGAGTTAGGATTCCAGACGATCCGTTCTCTCATCGACGGAAACGTCAGCGTGCTCGAAAAGCAAGAGAGCGAGATCGCTCCGACAATTGCCGCAAAAAAGAGCGGCTCATCTGCAATGCTCATGGCATAGCGTCGGATCGGGTGGACGATCCCGGTAATGAGGGCGGTTGCCATCGGAAAAAGCAGGTGCCGCCAGCGAAAGCCGCTGATCTGCTCATCAGCGTGCCACGAAGTCATGATGATCCCGGTGACGACGAGAAGGGTTCCTATAAGTATTGCTGGGGTAGCTTGCTCTTGGAGAATCGTTACGCCGATCACAACGCTAAAAACCGGATGGGTGCTCCTGAGCGTGACGGCGCGGGACGTACCGACTTTTTCGATGCCGGTATAGTGCCACAACCGCATGCCTGTCTGGAGAACTCCGGTAATGGCGATCAACCCGACAGCCAGCGCGGCTACTCCCGGGACACCTCCAGTCAAGCCAACGGCCAAGCCGAGCACAACCGTGTGGACGATTAACGAAACCAGGGTTGCCGTAGCCGCGCTCGAGTGACGCAATCCCCGCCGGACGGAGACGTTGGCGGCAGCGTAAGAAAGAGCGGTGCAAAGAGCCAAAAACTGGGGAGCCATCGCGGAAGTTTATCCATCAACAGGAAATGGCAACGCTATCACGACAACCGGTCAGCTACCAGAATATTTTGTTCCGGCAATTTCGAGGATCTTGCCTGAACCGTAAGCCGCTACAAACCGAAAGAGGCTGTCGTGATCGTGTTCGTGAAACGTGGCCGTGGAATCCACGCTCCGTCCTACCCGTCCTATCTGCTTGACTGCCGACTTGGTCTCCGCAATAAAGGTTTGGAAGTGCCATAGGAGGAAACATGAAACGAGAAGTGGCGACGGAGATCGTCGATTCTCTGAAAGAGGCAGGCGTCGATTTCGTGGCGTCGCTAACCGAGGCGAACCTGCATGACCTGGTCATGGCGCTGGGCGAAGATAAGGCTATTCACCATGTGCCGGTAACCCGCGAAGAAGAGGGCATCGGCATCTGCGCCGGCGCTTATCTGGGCGGGAAAAGGCCGGCGATGGTGATGATGAACGCCGGATTTCTATTGTCGACAAATGCTTTAGCGACAGTCTGTATTCATCCGGGCATACCCGTCTTGATGTTGATCGGTCATAGCGGCGGCGTCGGCGAGGAAAATGCCGGGCATGCCACTGTCGGCACTCTCACCGAGCCGGTGTTACAAGCGATGCACATCGTGTACGAGAAAGTCGGCCGGTTCGAGGATATTCGTCCGACCATTCGCGATAGCCAAATGCTCGCGCGCTCCTCGCGACGGCCCACGGCCATCGTCTTAAACAAACAAGCTCTGAGGTAGTGGAATGAAAAGATACGATTGTCTGCGCGCCATCGCGCCGCACTTCGGCGAAGAGCTAGTGGTCACGAACCTCGGCGCCGTGCGCCACGAATGGCAAGCTTTGAGGCCGCACCACGGCAATTACCATTTGCAAAACCTGGGACTCACATCTTCGATGGCGCTGGGATTGGCGTTGGCGCTGGCGCATCGCAAGGTCGTAGCCTTCGACGGCGATGGCTCTTTGCTCTTAAATCTCGGCAGCCTGGCAACCATCGCGAACCAACATCCGAGGAATCTCATTCATATCGTCTTCGATAACGAATGCTACGAGTCCTCGCGCGGCGCACCGACGGCGACAGCGGGGCAGGCCGACCTCGCCGCCGTTGCGCGCGGCTGCGGTTTTACCAACGTTATTACGACGAAAACTTTGACCGAATTCGAAGAAGGCTTTTTGCGCGCTTTGAGGAGCAATGATCTTCATTTCATACTAGCCAAGGTCGAGCCGGGAGCAGGCGACGTTCCTGCGGCTGCTTTGGACTCGCAGGAAAACAAGTACCTGTTCGTGCGCTACATCGAGAAAAGCGAGAATCTCAAAATCCTTACCTCGACCCTGTCACGCGCCAGCGAGCCGAGAGGGAAGTGAACATGGCGCGGTAGGCGCTCCGATCTGGGTGTTGGAGTGATGGGTCTCGAAAACTCTTCTACCTCATGCCGACGAACGCTCCATCGCACATTTTCGCGACAAAACTCAATCGCCATTCCGGGCAACCCCGGCGAAGACCGGGGGCAACCCCGGAATCCAGGATGGTCAATCTGGATGCCGGTTTTCACCGGCATAACGCTAACAGGCAAATGGACTAAATCAATTTGTGGACAGCGCCTAGTAAATTTCCAGAGCTAACCCCGCGGCCAGGGTGGCGCCGATCTCTTCGCAACGTTGTAAATCGAATTCGCCGATCTGTTTGGGGGCGAGGATGGCTTCTGGCGTTTGCGCGTGGGTGCAGACGATGAGCGGCTCCGCGATCGCTTTGAGGCGCCAGCCGGTGGCGATCCTTTGAATCTGGCTGGCGGCATTTTCGCCGTCGCTGCCGGCGCAGATGAGCGTGGCGTAGGGGCGGCCGACGATGCGATCCAGAACAGGGTAATAGGTGCGGTCGAAAAAGTCTTTCATCATGCCGGACATCATGGCGAGATTCTCCGGTGTGGCGAAGATGTAGCCGTCCGATTCGAGCAATTCGTCAGGCCCGGCTTCGGCGGCGGGAATCAGATTAACCCCTACGTCCGGCTCGCTCTGCCCGCCCTTGGCGGCGGCTTGGGCCATTTGGTAGGTACCGCCGGTTTTGGAGTGAAAGACGATCAGGAGTTTCTTCATACGCATTCTATTTAACCACAAAGCGCCCAGTGCGGCAGAGCCGCAACCGAATAAGAAGAATTAACCACAGAGATCACAAGGGTCACAAGGTAGGGGCGCGATTGATCGCGCCCTCGGAAAAAGGACCCAGAAGGAAATTTATCGCAGAGAAC
>JBOHVN010000234.1:0-23872 GCA_050735675.1 Binatia bacterium
GTCCTGACATGGGTGACGGTCGCGTCCGAGCTTTCCTCGACCGTAGTGCTTTATTCCGGACCGTGGCGCACGTTGACGGTCGTGATGTTCCAGGCACTCGAAGGCACCGGAGCCGGAGTGGCCGTCGCGGCGGCGTCGGTGCTCATTCTGATCGCGGCCGTCCCGATCTTCGCCCTCTATCGCCTGTTGCGCCGCTACGAACTGTCGATGCTGTAGCTTTGGGATTTCCCTGCCTGTCGGCCGACGAGCAGGATGGTCCCAGTCGGAATCCAAATATCCACCGTACCTTGTTCCTGGTTATGGAAAAGTTGACCGCCGCCGCAGACGGCCCATATTCTTTATACGAGTTGCTGCCATGCGATTGCGCGGGCGAGCGGCTTGACTGCCGGCATCCGATCGACGAGGCGTCCGCAACATCCGACCCAACCCATGAAGCTCATGTCGTTTCACCCAGCGGTTAAAACCTGGTTCGATAGCCGCTTCGCGGAGCCGACTGCCGCTCAAATGCAGGCTTGGCCGGCAATTCAGGCCGGCCGGCATGTGCTGATCGCCGCGCCGACAGGCTCCGGCAAAACGCTGGCAGCCTTTCTTGCCGCGATCGACACTCTCGTGCGTCAGGGGCTGGAAGGCCGGCTCAAAGACGAGACGCAGGTGGTTTACGTCTCGCCGCTCAAAGCATTGTCGAACGACATTCAACGCAACCTCGAAGCGCCGCTGGCAGGAATCCGTACGGCCTTGCGCGATCGGGGACTCCCCGACGTCGAGATCCGAACGGCGGTCCGCACCGGCGATACCTCCTCGGGGGAGCGCAACCGCATGTGGCGCAAGCCTCCGCATATCGTGGTCACAACGCCGGAGTCGCTCTATGTGCTATTGGGCTCCGAGTCCGGCCGTACAATGCTCAAGACCACGCGCACCGTCATCGTCGACGAGATCCACGCTCTGGCGCCCAACAAGCGCGGGTCTCATCTGATGCTCTCGCTCGAGCGCCTGACCGGTCTGTGCGGACGGCCGCTGCAACGGGTGGGGCTCTCGGCGACGCAAAGTCCCATAGAAGCCGTCGCGCGTTTTCTCACCGGTTCCGCTACGAATGGCGCCGCACAACCAGACTGCACGATCGTCGATACGGGGCATCGCCGCGCACGCGACCTCGCCCTCGAAGTCCCGTCGTCGCCGCTCGAAGCGGTGATGTCGGCCGAAGTCTGGTCTCAGGTTTACGATCGGTTGGCCGAACTCATCGAAGCCCACCGCACCACGCTGATCTTCGTGAACACGCGGCGCATGGCCGAGCGGATCACTCGTCAAATTTCCGAGCGTCTGGGCTCGGAGCACGTGGCAGCGCACCATGGCAGCCTCAGCAAGGAGCAGAGACTGGCCTCCGAGCGGCGGTTGCAGCAAGGCGCCTTGAAAGCATTGGTAGCGACCGCCTCTCTGGAGCTGGGCATCGACATCGGCGAGGTCGATCTCGTCTGTCAGATCGGCTCGCCGCGTTCGATCTCCGGTTTCCTGCAACGGGTCGGGCGTTCGGGACACGCCGTCGGCGGCACGCCCAAGGGCCGGCTGTTTCCGCTCTCGCGCGACGATCTTGTCGAATGCGCCGCCCTCATCGACAGCGTGAACTGCGGCGAACTCGACCGCTTGGTCATTCCCGAACAGCCCCTCGACGTGCTGGCCCAACAGATCGTCGCCGAGGTCAGCGCACGCGAATGGAAAGAAGACGATCTGTTCGATCTGCTGCGGCGCGCCTGGCCCTATCGCGCGCTGACCCGCGAGAACTTTACGGCAATTGTCGCTATGCTGGCCGAAGGCTTCACCAGCCGCCGCGGGCGGCGCGGAGCGCTCATTCACTACGACGGCGTGAACCGGCTTTTACGCGGCCGGCGGGGGGCGCGGCTGACTGCTCTGACCTCCGGCGGAACTATCCCCGACAACGCCGACTATCAGGTGCTGCTGGAGCCGGAAGCTCAAATCATCGGCACATTGAACGAGGACTTCGCCGTCGAAAGCGCAGGCGGCGACATCTTCCAGCTCGGCAATACGTCTTACCGCATTTTGCGGGTCGAACGGGGCGTCGTCCGTGTCGAGGACGCGCAAGGGGCGCCGCCCACGATCCCATTTTGGCTCGGCGAGGCGCCGGGCCGCAGCGACGAACTCTCCGCATCGGTCTCCCGCTTTCGCACGACGGCGGCCGAGCATTTGGCCGCCGAACCGAAAAGCGACCGCCTCCTGCGTTGGCTCACCGACGACATCGGTGCCGTCGAGTCCGCCGCAGAGCAACTCGCGGACTATCTGAGTTCGAGCTACGCAGCGCTCGGGGGGCTGCCGACGCAGAAGACGCTTGTGTTCGAGCGTTTCTTCGACGAGGCCGGCGGGATGCAGCTGGTCATCCATTCGCCTTACGGCAGCCGCATCAATCGCGCCTGGGGGTTGGCGCTGCGCAAGCGCTTCTGCGTCAGTTTTGACCGCGAGCTGCAGGCGGCGGCGACCGATGACGGCCTGTGCATTTCGCTGGTGGAGCAGCATTCGTTCCCGTTGGCTCAAGTTTTTTCCATGCTGCGGCCGGGAAATCTTGAGTACAATGTGACTCAGGCGGCGCTGGGCTCGCCGATGTTCGACAATCGCTGGCGTTGGAACGCCACGCGCGCACTGGCGATCAGACGCCACAACGGCGGGCGCAAGGTTCCGGTGGCGCTCCAGCGCATACGCGCCGAAGATCTCTTGGCGGCCGTATTTCCCGAGCAGATGATGTGCCAGGACAATCGCAGCGGTCCGGTCGAGCTGCCGGATCACCCGCTGGTCAAGGAAACCATCGGCGACTGCCTGCACGAGGCGATGGACATCGACGGGCTGAGGGAAATTCTTGGGCGCATCGAAAGCGGCGCCATCGAGACACTGGTGATCGACACGCCGGCGCCGTCGCCAATGGCGCATGAGATTCTCAATGCCAATCCCTACGCCTTCCTGGACGACGCGCCGCTCGAAGAGCGCCGGGCGCGCGCCGTGTCGCTGCGCCGGGTCGATCCGCGGCTCGCGCAGGAATTCGGACGGCTCGATCGCGCGGCCATCGATGAAGTGCGCCGTCAGGCGTGGCCTGAGGCGCGTAACCCGGATGAGTTGCATGATCTCTTGCTGGGCGTTGGTGTTCTCCCGGCACAGTACCGGCCGGATTGGCGGTCCGTAGCTGAGGCGTTGATCAGGGACGGCCGCGCTACCGTAGCGACTTGGCAGGGCTCCAATACTCAGCAGCGCGCGTACGTTGCCGCGGAGCGGGCCGATTTGATGCGCCTCGCCATACCCGATGCCACACTGGCTCCGCCGGTCGAATTGCCGCTTGGTTTCAGTGAAACCGCTGCCACGCCGGAAGAAGCGTATCAAAAGATCGTCCAGGGTTGGCTCGAAGTCAGCGGTCCAATCACCGCGAGCGACCTAGGCGATCGACTGGGACTCCCGCGCGAAAAAATCGCGGCGGCGTTGATTGCTTTGGAGAGCGCAGGGGTTGTCTTGCGCGGTGAGTTTAGCGGCGAGGCGCGCCCGGGCGAGACCGAATGGTGTGATCGAGTGTTGCTCGCGCGGATTCATCGGCTGACTCTCGGCCGTATGCGCAAGGAGATCGAGCCGGTTTCGGCGACGGAGTTTATGCGCTTCCTGCTAGGATGGCAACATGCGGCGCCGGGAACGAATCTGCGCGGGCGCGACGGCATCTTGCAGGTCGTGCAACAATTGCAGGGATTAGAGCTGCCGGCGCCCGCCTGGGAGCAGCATGTGCTGCCCGCGCGCATCGAGCATTACGACCCTGCTGACCTCGAGCATCTTTGTCTGGCCGGAATGGTGGCGTGGGGACGATTAAAATCGGGAGCCGGTGGCAGTGAAGAGGGTCAGGCAGCGGGCCCAACGCGGCGCGGCAGGCGAATTCTCGCCCCGGCGCGCAACGCGCCGATTTCGTTCCTCGTGCGTGAAGACCTCGATGGGTTTATCGAAGCACTGATTGTGCGTTTCGATCAAATCTCTACGTTGTCGCCGATGGCGCTCGAAGTGGCCCGCTATCTTGAACGTCACGGCGCTTCATTTCTCAACGATATCGCGCGAGCGACGGGGCTCTTGAAGGTAAAAGTTGAAGAAGCGCTATGGCAACTCGTGGCGCACGGTCTGGCCAGCGGCGACGGCATCGCCGGGCTTCGAGTGCTCTTGACCCCCGATCACAAACGGGTAGAGCGGCGGCGCAGCCTCCATGTCATTTCCGGCGGTAAAAGCCCGGAGCGCTCGATGCCGGTGGGGCGCTGGTCGCTTTGGCGTAACCGGGATGCCGATGAATCGATGAGCAGCGACGCGGTGGCGGAACGGCGCGCCCGCCAGCTACTGCGACGCTACGGCATCGTTTTTCGGGAATTGCTAGCGCGTGAAACGATCATGCCGCCGTGGCGCACTCTGTTGTCGATCTACCGGCGCCTGGAAGCGCGCGGCGAAATCCGCGGTGGTCGCTTTGTCGATGGATTCGTCGGCGAACAGTTTGCGTTGCCCGAGGCGGTCGACGCGCTGCGTCGAACTCGACGTGACTCGGCGGACGAGCAAACGGTGATCGTCTCGGCAGCCGATCCGTTGAATTTGATAGGAATAACTACCCCGGGCGCGCGCGTGTCGCCTTATTCGAATCAGGCCATTGCCTATCGCGATGGGCTCGCAGCCGGTGTGGGTCTGTTGGGCGAGCTACTCAGCCGGCTGCAACACCTGTCGCTACCCAAACAGGTCTAGCATCCGCAATCTCCCAAATGGAAGTTCGGATTCGAATGCCGGCCCGCGGAAAGGCGGCAACACGCGCAACTGTTTAAGCGGCTTCGCTTACGGCCGTGCCTGACCGTTTACTGGTTTGGACATCGGTGAGCTCAGAACTTCTTTCAAAACCCGGATCTCCACCACGTCTTCCTGCAGCCGTGTTAATCCTTCTTTGGCCCGATGAATTTCCGCGAGCATCGAGTCGAGCTCGCCGATGCTAATCGATTCGAGCGCCTGGCGGATTTTGCGGTTCATGCCGAAAAGATTCTGCACGCCGCCGTTGTCGGATATTTTGTTATCCAGCTCGATGTATACGCGGGTTACGCCTTCCATCTGGCTCTTTACGTCATCCACGAGATTCCTCCTTGTACACTTGCGACGAATGGTGTGTTGTTGTAACTACCACAAATCATAGTTGTAGTCGGAAAACAAGTATGTTTTGCATTCACACGTAAATTTTTTACAACTCATCAACGTTAGCGCACGATTTGGAAAATTTTTTTCACGGCAGCGCAAAACAGCGAGGTCATTTGACATGAACGAAATTCGCAGCATCGGAATTCCTAGTCCGAGAGTGGAAGGGGAACAAAAAGTCGGCGGCGGGGCCGTCTATGCCGTCGATGTAACTCTGCCCGAAGTGCTTTGGGCAAAAGTTTTGCGCAGTCCGATCGCGCACGGCCGCGTCAAAAAAATTGACATCTCCAAAGCGCAGGGTTTGCCCGGAGTCAAAGCGATTTTGACCGGCGCGGATCTGGCCGGCGCGCGGATCGGCAAAAAAATCGTCGACATGCCGCTGCTCGCCGACGCCGTGGTGCGCTATGCCGGCGAAAAGGTCGCCGCCGTAGCGGCGGAGAGCGAAGCGATCGCGGAGACGGCGTTAGACCTGATCGATGTGGAGTATGAAGAACTGCCGGTGGTCACCGATCCGGTTGCGGCGATGAGCGCGGATGCGCCGCTGCTTCATCCCGGCGTCGGTGAATACAAAGGGTTGCTGCACAAAATCGATGCGCCAACCAATGTCTTTGTGCGCCTCAACTGGAAAAAGGGCGAAGTCGAAGAGGGCTTTCGCCAATCCGACGTGGTTGTGGAGAATACCTTCACGGTTGCCGCGGTGCATCAGGCTTATATCGAGCCGCACTGCTCGGTGGTGCGCATCAACTCCGATGGGACGGCGGAGATCTGGTCGTCGAATAAAAGCCCTTTCGCGCTGCGCGACCAGGTCGGCAGCGCGTTACAGGTGCCGCCGGCCAGCCTGATCATTCGGCCTTGCTACGTCGGCGGCGACTTCGGCGGCAAAGGCGACGGTAATGATGTCGCGCTTTGTTACGCGCTGGCACAGAAGAGCGGCCGGCCGGTCAAGTTGCTGATCGACTACACCGAAGAACTGATGGCCGGTAATCCGCGGCACGGCGCGGTCATCACGGTTAAAACCGGAGTTAAGAGCAACGGCATATTGATTGCGCAGCATGTTCGGTTTGTCTTCGACAGCGGCGCTTATGGGGCTTATCGGCCCCAGGGCTATTTGGTCGGGGCGCATGACGCTCCAGGCCCTTATCGAGTGCCGAACTGTCTGGTCGAAGAAAATTATGTTTACACGAATAAAATGCCGTGCGGCTACATGCGCGCTCCCGGTCATTTGCAAGCGATGTTCGCGTGCGAGAGCCAGGCGGATCTGGTCGCGCGGCGCTTGGGTCTCGACCCGGCCGAGTTTCGCCGGATGAATCTGATGCACGACGGCGATACCTCGCCGCTGGGCCATGTGATTCCTCATGTCAAGGCGAGCGAGACTTTGGCGAAGGCGCTGGAAGAATCCGGCTACCGGCGCGCCAAGCCAAAGAACATCGGCCGCGGTTGTGCGATTGCCGACTGGGTCTCCAAGGGCGGCGAGTCGTACGCTTTCGTGCACATCGACGATGAAGGTATCGTCACGCTCGCATCCGCCGTGACCGATACCGGCCCCGGGGTTTTTACCATGATGCGCCAGATCGTCGGTGAGGAGCTAAAAGTACCGCTCGATTCGATCCGCGTCGAAATGCTCGACTCATCGAAAGTCATCAAGGATACCGGCGTGCGCGGCAGCAGCAGCACGCGCGTGCACGGCAACTCGGCGCTCGATGCGGCGCAAAAGCTCCGGCAGGAGATTCTGGCGGCGGCGGCGCGGCTGATGAGCGCAGCGCCGGACGAATTGATCGTTTACGACGGCGGCGTGACCCACGGACGCGCGGAGCGGCGCATGACCTACGCCGAGATTGTGCGCGCCAACGGCGGGCCCCTGATCGCCGAGGGCCATTATGTCAATATGGCCGACGGGCCGGAAGCCTCCTTGGTGGCGCAGGTTGCCGAGGTTGAAGTTGACCCCGAGACCGGCGAAGTGCGGGTGAAAAAACTCACGACGGCGCACAACACCGGGACGATCTTGAACCCCTTGACGCATCAAGGGCAGATCGACGGCGGCGTCATCATGGGACTTGGATACGGCGTCATCGAAAATCTCGCTCATGATGAGAGCGGTAAAGTGTCGGCGGCGAATCTCGGTGACTACAAGATTCCCAACATCCGGGATATCCCCGAGCTAAAGACGACGATCCTGCAATCCGATTTCGGCAGCGGGCCGTACCACAGCATGAGCATCGGCGAGACCGCGCTGATTCCCACCGCCGCGGCCATCGCCAATGCGGTCGAAGACGCGGTCGGCGTGCGCATCACAACACTGCCGATCACGGCGGAAAAAGTATTGAACGCGCTCAAGGGTAGGGGCTAGCAGGTGGCTGAAAAAAGATTAGGAACGCTTCGAGGGCCTCAGCATGAAGGGAAAATCATCAAGGATATCAAATCCCGTCCCTTCGTCCCTGCGCCCAATCGAAGGACTCCGAAGCAACCTGCTGGAATGGTTTCTTGCTTCTGATCGAGCCGTCTGCCTTCAATATCACCCATGGGATTCATGAGGGCCGCCGTCATCGTCCCGCTTCAGCGCATCTTGCTGGCGACGCGTTATTCATGGCGCGGTCTGCGCCAGGGCTGGCGCACCCAAGCCGCGTTGCGCTACGAGTGCTATATCCTGCTGATCGTCATTCCCGCGGCCTGGTGGATCGGTGAAACAAAGCTCGAGCGAGCGCTGCTGGTCGGCAGTTGGCTCCTGGTCATCGTGGTCGAAGTCCTCAACTCGGCTATCGAAACGGTCGTCGATCGGATCGGCAGCGAGCTCCATGAGCTTTCCGGCCGGGCCAAGGATCTGGGCTCGGCGGCGGTATTCTGTTCCATCGTTCTGGCGGCGACGATTTGGTTGATAGTGTGGCTTGGCTAATGGATGTTAAAGTATTTGTCGGAGTGGGGTATGAAATCGGAGCGCAAGCCTTGCCAACGGAGTTCATGCCGGCGAGCCGCTAAATGTAGTCAAGTCCGCCGCCGAGGAAGCCATCGCGGTCTTAAAGGATCCCAAGCTCAAGGCGCCGGACAGAAAGAAAGAGCGAATTGAGCGGCAGAAATATGAGTTGGTAGGGATTAGGCAAGACTTCATTAAAGGAATAGTTTCAGGAGAACCGTTGGAGGTACAGAGTATGACGTATTCCGACGCGCTTGCTCGCTTCGCATGCTTCCATCCGAGCGGAAGTTTCGTTGAATTCAGTAGGGATGCGATCGAACAGTCGATTCCGGAGCGTTTCGAGGAGATAGTACAAAAGTATCCTGACCGTGTTGCGATAAAGACAAAGAATCATTTGCTGTCGTACTCTGGCCTGAACAACGCCGCCAATCGTATAGCGCAGACGCTCCTCAGCCTGCGAGGCACGAAAACTGAACCTGTGGCGCTGTTAATGGAACACGACTCTCCGGTGATTGCTGCCATACTCGGCGTTTTGAAGACGGGCAAATTATATGTGCCCTTGGATCCTTCGCTTCCTCATTTAAGGATCAAGTCTATCTTGGAAGATTTGCAAGCCAGTTACATAGTGACAAACAGCAAAAATCTACCACTAGCCCAGTCACTAGCCGGAATGGCACTCGACCTGGTTAACATTGACGACGAGCGTGACAATGTTGGCGACGGCAATCTTGGCGTACGAATACCACCCGAGTCTCTCAGCTGGGTGATTTACACCTCGGGTTCAACCGGCAAGCCTAAAGGAGTTATGCAGAATCACCGCAACGTGCTCCATTTCATGATGAATTACACAAACGCGCTCCATATCTGCGTGGACGACCGGTTAACTTTGCTTTACTCATTCAGCGTTAATGGGGGCGCCCATGATATCTTCGCCGCTTTGCTCAACGGGGCAGCGCTGTTCCCGTTCGATCTCAAAGAGGACGGTTTTACTGATCTCGGTGGCTGGTTGAATAAGGAAAGGATCACTATTTACCACTCTGTGCCTACTGTTTTTCGCCAATTCGCCGAGGGCCTGACGGGTCAGAGTATATTTCCGGACGTTCGCATCGTGCGCTTAGGAGGCGAGCCCGTTTACAAGCGAGAATTGCACCTGTACAAGAAGCATTTTTCAAAGGACTGTATTCTCGTCAACAGACTCGGGAGCTCTGAAACTGGAAGCCTCCGGATGTACTTCCTAAACAAAGAAACCCAAATCAGCGGCAACCTCGTCCCGGTGGGCTACCCCGTTTTGGATAACGAGATCCTTCTCTTGGACGATGCGGGAAACCAAATCGCCGGTGATGAAGGGGAGATCGCAGTCAAGACGCGCTATGTTTCGCCGGGATATTGGGGCAGACCCGATCTGACGGATAGCGCCTTTCTACCCGCGCCGGGGGGCGGAGAGGAGCGGATCTATCGCACCGGCGATCTGGGACGAATGTTACCGGATGAATGCTTAATGCATCTGGGCCGCAAGGATTTTTTTGTCAAGATCCGAGGATATCGGATCGAAATTGATGAAATCGAGATGGCCCTTCGCGAGTGCCCTGGCGTCAAGGAAGCCGTGGTCGTCGCGCGCAATAATAACTCCGGTAACGAGCGACTGCTGGCCTACTTCGTGCCTTCCGTCCAGCCTGGACCAAAAGTTAACGAGCTGAGAAGATCTTTGAACGAAAAACTTCCCAATTACATGATCCCCCAGGCGTTTATTGCGCTTGACGCCATTCCTCTCACCGACACTAGAAAAGTGGACCGACAAGCACTGCCGAATCCTGGCACGTCCAGACCAGAGCTGACGACCGCCTACGTTGCACCCAGAACGGCCGTAGAAAAAGAGCTGACAAAAATCTGGGCTGAAGTTCTCTCACTCGACGAGGTAGGCATCCACGACGACTTTTTTGACTTAGGAGGGCATTCGCTCTCGGCTACCGGAATCATTTCTAGCGTCATCGCGGTTTTTAAACTGCAGTTGCCCATTCGACAGCTGTTCGATTCCCCGACGGTTGCGGGCATGGCGGCTGTCATCAGCAGCAAGGAGGGGCAAACAGCCGACGAAGCAGATTTGCGACGATTGCTGAGTGAAGTCGAATCTCTCTCGGAGGAAACAGCAAAAGAGTTGTTGGCAGAGCAAGTGAAATCGAAGCAAACCTGAGAGGGGATGATACCCGCGATCGAAACTCACCGGTCTATGCGTGTGGCGGTGCCTCAGGAGTTGACGTCAGTGACTCTCATTATGGGTGGTGTAATTCTGAGTTGTGCCGGAGAGCCGCCTGCTTGGCCGCAGAGGTATTTTCGACTTTTCCAACGCACTTCCGGGTGCGACACTAGCGCCTGGTCGAACTCGCCCTTCTTGAATGCAATTTAACGAATAAATCGTAAAAGGACCCGAGGCTTTTCTCTTCGAACTCGGGATGGCCAAATTTACTGCGGGAGAGGATGGAGAAGCTCAGCTCATGCTTTCGCAGTTCGATAAGCTCGGCTTCTTTGGACTCCAGGTAGGAGCCCACGATTCTCAATGTATTGGGCAAACTGTGGAAATCGGGGAGGCGGTTGGTTTTGGCTCGATGGGCTCGTCCTTGCCGGTCCAATTCGTCGATATCGTAGGACGTGAAGGTCAACGAAGAATTGGCTCCCTCACTGCGCATTCGCCTCTGCCAGTTTCTTAACATGGCGAGCAGTGAGGTTTCCTTATCCGGCTCGCCTTTGATGACGTAACCATCCCCCTGGCTGCTGAGTTCGAAGACGTTGATGCGTTGGGCTTCGAGGGATTGGCCGATGGTGCGTAGTTGCTGATCGTAAGACTTTCTTCCGGTCATAAGAGGATCCTCGCTGATGTCGTTATGGCCCTAGGATAACCGATCACGCCCTAGCAGTTTGCTGAAAAACGCTCTCGGAGTCCTTCGACGGGTCTCAGGACGAACGGAGGGGCTTTGATATCAGTGATCATTTTCCGTTCATGCTGAGGCTCTCGAAGCATTCCTAACCTTATTTCAGCAGCCTGGTCGGCCGATTTGGGTCATAGCATTAATGCACACTGGGCGACAAGGGATGGAGCGGCGACTTTCTTGACAAGCCCGAGGGCCGAACGTAAGGTGGAGAAACTTCAACTAAAGCCTTTAATTTCGGGAGGAATCCATGGCACGTCCGGAACGAATCGGCACCTCGGAAAGCACCGTCACCTATCGCGGCTTGCGCGACTGGATCGAGCAAGTCGACAAAATGGGTGAACTGCTCAAAGTCAATGGCGCGCATTGGGACCGCGAGATGGGTTCGATCACACAGATGCTCACCGAAAGCGGCAAGGGCAAGGCGCCGGCCATTCTTTTCGACGAAGTTCCCGGCTATCCGAAAGGGTATCGAACGCTCTACGGTCAATTCTCGACGATCAAGCGCGTCGCGCTGACCCTCGGTTTACCGCTCGAATACGAGCGCAAGGCCGATATCGTCAAAGCCTACCATCACGTCATGACCGACATGAAGCTGATCAAACCGAAGATGGTAAAAACCGGGCCGATTTTCGAAAACGTCTTGGAAGGCGACAAGGTCGACGTGCTCAAGCTGCCAGTGCCGGTCCACCATCAGGCCGATACGCATCGCTACGTCGGCACGGCGGACATGTGCATCACCAAAGATCCGGATGCCGAGTGGTACAACTTCGGCGCTTACCGCTGCGAAGTTTACGACGAGAAAACCATCGGTTGCCAAATTACCGAGGGCAAACATGGACGAATTCATCGCGACAAATATTTCGAGCGCGGCCAGAGCTGCAAATTTGCCATCGTCTGCGGCCAGGACCCGCTGCTTTATCTGCTCTCGGCCAGCCCGCTGCCGAGCGGCGTCTCGGAATATGATTTCGCCGGCGGCATTCGCGGCGAACCGGTCGAAGTGGTAAAGGGTCCGTTTACCGGTTTTCCGATTCCGGCGGACGCGGAGATCGTCATCGAAGGCGAAGCGGTGCCGGGACAGTCAAAGCCCGAGGGGCCGTTCGGCGAGTGGATGGGTTATTACTCGGACGACGTTGTGCCGCGGCCCTTCCTGAACGTAAAGACGGTTATGTACCGTAACAATCCGATTCTCACTTGCGCGCCGCAGCATAAACCGGTCGATGAAACCGGCCTGCTCAAGGGTATTGCCGGGGCGGCGGAAATCTGGAACGCGCTGGAAGCCTGCGGCCTGCCCGATATCCTCGGCGTGTGGAATCACGAGGGCGCGCCGGCGACGCGTTTCACGGCGATTCAAATTCGCCAGCGTTACCCGGGCCACGCGCGCAACGTGCTGCACGTCGCGTCCAACTGCATGGCCGGCGCCTACAACGGGAAGTGGACGGTGGTAGTCGACGACGATGTCGATTGCTCCGACATGGATCAGGTGCTCTGGGCGATGGGCACGCGCTTCGATCCCATGACCGACATCGATCTCGTGCAGAAGGCTTGGTCGTCAGGCCGCGATCCGATGTTTCTGCCGGGGAACTTCAACAACCGGATCTTGATCGACGCCTGTATGCCGTACAACCGCAAGCTCCGCGGCGAATTTCCCAAAGTCGTGGAAGTGCCGGAGAACGTGCGGGCTGAGTTAAAAGCGAAGTTCCCGCACGTCTTCAAATAAATCAGTTCCAGTTGTTCCAATGGTTCAACAGGTTCCAATGGTCGAATCTGAAACCTTGGAACGTATGGAACGTCTGAAACGATTGGAACCCAATTTATGGTCTTCACAAGTTGGCGCGGCGTGGTCGGAGTGGTGAAACCGACGCACCGGCCCGGATCACTGGAAGAATTTATCCGCCTGCTACCCGAAGGTATCGGCGTGGTGCCGGTATATTTGAATTTCCAGCGTGGGACGGAAGACGAGTTTCGCGCCGCGCTCAACGCGGTTCACGAGAAGGTTGAGGAGTTAGCCAAAGACGGCGTCGATCTGATCCACCCCGAAGGCGCGCCGCCCTTCATGGTCCATGGTTTCGAAGGCGAAAAGAAGATTACCAAAGAGTGGGAGGCCGAGTTTAATATTCCGATCGTCACCGCCGGTCAGACCCAAGTCGAGGCGCTGCGCGCCCTCGGCATAAAAAAATTCGTCGGCGTGACGTACTTCACCGGCAGCATCAACGATATGTTCACGCGCTACTTTCAAGGCGCGGGTTTCGACGTGCTGGCTATGGAAGGGATGGAAGTCGCATTTGCCGATGTCGGCCGTCTGGCATCGACGGAAATTTACGCGCACACGCGCAGAGCTTTCCTGAAAAACCCCGGCGCCGACGGGATTTACATGCTCGGGACCGGCTGGCGCTGTCTCGATATCATTCATCTGCTCGAAGAAGACTTGCAGGTGCCGGTCGTGCATGCCGTGCCGGCGCGCGTCTGGGCGGTGCAGAAACGGCTGCACGTGCGCCAAGCCGTAAAAGGGTTCGGCAGATTGTTGGAAGAAATGCCGTAGGCACTCTCAGCACATTCGCTATACTCTTTGATGTCATTTCGAGGCGAAGCCGAGAAATCTTTCTCGAGAAAGATCTCTCACTCCGTTCGAGATGACGGAGGAATGCTGCCGCTAGACACAATTCTAATTCGTTCGAGAAAATCTAGAACTTCCCTTCTTTCGCCAATTTTTTAACAAACCGATCATCGACTAAATTCTCTGCTTTGAGCTTGCGAATTTTTCCATTGGTCATTCCCAATAGGCCGTCAACACGCGGTGGTCATGACGACCGTGGTCAATGACTGGGCGGCAGCGCGCAAATCAAAATGGCGAGAAGACTTTTGAATGGGTTGTTCTTCATGATTTGCCTCCGCGAGAGCCCGACACTAAGGCGTTTTTAGGGGCATGCTTTACAACGCAAAGGCGCCATTGTAGAAACCAACAACGTGAGCACATTATGAGTATTCTTGACCTGGAGAATTTTAGATCCTTTGAGCACGCTGGCTGGGAGAATATCCCGGCGAGTTATCATGAAGCATTCGGCGGTTTGACGATGCAAGCCATCGAGCCGTTGCTGGACGCGGCTGCAGTTAAACGCCGGATCAATTTTTTGGATATCGCCAGCGGGCCCGGCTATGTTGCGGCCGCGGCGTCAAAGCGCGGCGCCACGGTTCTAGGCGTCGATTTTTCGCCCGCAATGGTGGCGCATGCCCAGCGCCTGCATCCTGGGATCGAGTTTCGCGAAGGCGATGCCGAACACTTGCCGCTTGGCAATCGGTTATTCGATGCGGCGGCGATGAATTTTGGCATTCTCCACCTCGGTCAACCGGAAAAGGCGTTGCTTGAAGCGCATCGAGTCTTGCGCAGCGGCGCGCGCTTCGCGTTTTCCGTCTGGGCGCCGCCGCAAGAGACGATCGGATTCGGCATCGTGCTGCGCGCCGTGGAATTGCATGGCGAACCCCGTGTCGTGTTACCGGAGGGGCCGCCGTTTTTTCGTTACAGCGATCCTCAGGAGTGCACACGCGGCTTGATCGTGGCGGGTTTCGAGTCGCCGGCGGTGACCCAAGTTCGGCAAATCTGGCGCCTGCCGGCGGCGGACGGCTTGTTCAATGCGATGAAGGATAGCACTGTGCGCACCGCGGGACTGCTGCGCGCGCAAAAGCCTACCGTCTTGAACAAGATCCGTGATGCCATACGAACAGAAGTGGCAAAATATACTAAGAAAGATGTGGTGGAGTTACCGATGCCCGCGCTGATCGCATCGGCAGTGAAGAGCTAAGAATATTACCGCAAAGAACCTAGCGCGGCAAAGCCGCAACCAAAGTAAAATAAAGCCTTCACCACGAAGCGCACGAAGGACACGAAGGGTTTTAAAAAACTGAACTTAAACTTCGTACTACTATAGTTGAGAGTTTTCGCGCCGTGCGCAAATTTTGCGCTGATTCCGAATTGCTGAAACAATACGTAAATATGATGTCCACCACGAAGGCACGAAGGACGCGAAGGGTTGAGGAATTATTATCTTCCAATTTCCTACCTTCGTGCTCTTCGTGTCTTCGTGGTGAGATGTCCGTTCCGATTTTGGTTGCGGCTCTGCCGCACTGGGACCTTCGTGGTTAGATCGAATATCCCGCAGATCCGGCATGGTAGCGCTGGTATGCTGTCAAATTTGCGCGAACCACGCAAATTTCGAAGTATAGCAATGCAAAGTACGCAAAAAAATGTCGGGCCGGATTTTAAACCCGCCCCTTGCTACAAGGAACCCACAATCACCGGCACCGGCAGAGGGGATACTTCTACGGACCGTGGTGCGTCGCGAGCGGGCTCGAGTCGGCGAGCTCCATCATTTGGCGCGCTAGTCTTTCCGTGAGTTCGTGGCGTTGCGCCTGGGATTGCGGGTCGTTCCAAAGATTGTTCAGTTCATCGGAATCATTGGTAAGATCGTAAAGCTCGCCCCAATCCGCGCTTTCGTACAGAGTCAAGCGCGCGTTTTCGGTGATCAGACTGCGCGCGCGAAAATTATTTTGAAACCCCATGTAACCGCGCCGTTGGTGCTCCTCGATGACCAGCGAGTCGTGGCCGGTCTCACCGCCGTTCACGGCTTGCATGAGATTCGCTCCTTGCATACCGTTGTGGCCCTGGAGCCCGGCGCGGGCAAGCACGGTATTGGCGATATCGAGGGTGCCGCAGAGTCCCCGGTTCACGAGTCCTTGCGATTCAACGCTAGGGTCGCTCCAGATAAACGGCACGCGCACGAGGCCGCGGTAGTGGAGCGCGCCTTTGAGCAGCAGTTGATGATCGCCCATAAAATCACCGTGGTCACTGGTGAAAACGATCACCGTGTCTTCGTCGAGCCGGAGTGTTTTGAGCCAACCCAAAATGCTGCCGATGGCGTCGTCGATCATCGAGATCATGCCATAAGTGAGCGCGATCGCTTCGCGCGCTTCTCGCTCGGTGATGGCGAAGGTGCGCTGGCCGTCGCGGTTGCTCTTGTTTTGCGCCCGCTCATCGTAGAGTTCCTGCAAATGAGGCGGAATCGGCCGTTCGCCTGAATTGAACGACGCCGGCAGCGAGATCGCGGCCGCATCGTACATGTCCCAATAGCGTCCCGGCGGCGTGAACGGATGGTGCGGGTCGGGAAACGAGCACTGAATATAAAACGGTTTAGAGCGGTCGGTGCGCGAATAGTTTTCCAAGTACTGGATGGCTCTTTCGGCGACATACGCCGTGGGATACAGGTGCTCCGGGATGCGCGTGCGCCAAGCCTGCGGCGCAATGTAATGATTGCCCGGCAGCTGATTCTTCGGGCCGCGTAGAGAATCAGGATCGGGATGCCGCTCCTTCAGCCAGCGCGCGTAATGGCCGACGGTTTTGTCGCCGTGGCCGATTGCCAGCTCGACGTGTTTAAAGCCGTAGTAGGGGAGGATCGGCTCGAACTCAGGTTCCCGTTCCCAGGTTGACGGCAGCTCCTGATCGTAGCGGCCGTGTTGGGTCAACGTGTTGTCGGCTTCACGCAAATATTCGGGGGGCGTCGTCAGGTTTGGTTCGGCTGCAGGCATGCCAATGGTCGGGAGATTACCGCTGATGCTTTGCAAATGGCACTTACCGATCAAGGCGGTTTCGTAGCCGGCGGCCCGCATAATGTCGACGAATGTCGTCGCGCTTAGCGACAAGGGAATCCCGTTTTGCCTGGCGCCGTGCAGCGACGGCATGCGTCCAGTCATCAAGGTGGCGCGGTTGGGCATGCAGATCGGCGTTGCGACGTAAAAACGCTCGAAGCGCGTGCCTGAGGCGGCCAAGCGATCGATGCTGGGCGTTTGCACCACATTATTTCCATAGCAACCGAGATGGTCGGCGCGGTGTTGATCGGTGATGATCAGAAGGAAATTAGGTCGACCCATGTTTTCTGTTCTTTCCGAACGATCGTTTATCACAACGGTATGTCGATGCAACGCGTTTTGCGCTCGTCCCGGCAATCTTTGCTTCAGATAGCGCGATTGTAGTACAAGCGGCCGGGGGACCGGCAATGATTGACGCGGCGGTGCTCATTCCTATTTACCGGACGCAAGCCGGCGAGCTTCATATCGTGATGATCCTGCGCAATCCCGGCGGCGTGCACGGCGGGCAGATCGCCTTTCCCGGCGGCAAGCACGATCCGGAAGATGAAACGATGCTGGATACGGCGCTGCGCGAAGCTCGCGAAGAGCTCGGCTTGATCGTGCCGAGAGAAGACGTGCTGGCCGAATTGCCGATGGAGCAAACGCGGACCACCGGATATCGCGTGTTTCCCTACGTCGCGCGTATCACGGTTCCCGAGCGATGGCAGATCGCCGAGCGTGAGATCGCCGAAATCGTCGACGTGAAGCTAAACGATTTAATTCGGCCAGGCGCCCACGATAAAATGATCGATCGTTTTCCGACCTGGACTAAAGCCGAGCAGGTTTCTTTTTACCAAGTCGGGCCGCATCGCCTCTGGGGACTTTCCTATCGCATTTTGCAACCGCTGATTCCACGGTTGGTGGCGGGCGAGTGGGCTGTGTGAAGTAACATGGCAGAGCGATTTCGATCCGCCTTGCTCAAGGCGCGATGGAGAGATGAAGAAGAAGGGCGCCGGCGGCGTGTAGGGGCGCAGCATGCTGCGCCCTAAAACTTAATGAAGATTTCTTTGGCTTCGTCGCCTGTTAGCCGTTTGATCGTCGAGATCCGATCGCTGAATTCCTTCAACGTTCCCAACGACGCCGGGCCCACGTCGATTAGGATCGAGAAGAGGGAAAAGCCGAGCTTGTCTTTCTCTCGGCGAAACTGTTCGGCCCATTCGGGCTCGACTTGGCACTCGCCATCGGTGATAAAAATGATGTCGCCTTTTTTGAAGCGTGATTGCTTCAGACACTCGAGCGCGGCGTCGAGCGGTTTTTGAAAGTCGGTGCCGCCGCCGGGGAAGTACTCCGCCAAGTCCATGATCGTCTTGGTCTCGACTTCGTAGCGGCCTCGGGGATTCATGTCAAGGACTTGAAGCGGGGTGTCGGCCGAGGAAAAACAAATCGACCGGAAGAGACGGCGCTGTTTGCGGGCGATTTCCAGCAGAGTGAGTGAGACGGCTTTGGACCAGATCTCCTTATCCCCCGACATGGAAGAACTGCCGTCAAGGCAGACGATCATCGGCCCTTTGCCTTTTTCTTCGACGCCGCGGAGCGAGTATTGAATCAGCTCCTGATCGAGGAAGCGGCGATAGAAATCCTTGCGCAGGATCGGGTGATGTAAGCTCAGCAGTTCATGGGGCAACAACCGGTGGATTGCGTCGCCTTGCTCGACCTCGAGCAATTCTTCACTGGAGCGCTCGAACACCTTCTTTCGCAAAGCGAGCGCGTGGAATTTCATGCGCCCGACCATGCGCGCAAGCTTTTTGAGTTTTTCGTTGCCGGCAAGGCGCCGGCCGAGTTCGAGTTTCTGTCCCGGCGGCGTGCGCGCGCCGGTGCCGATGGCGTCGCCCCAGGTTTCGGCTTCTTCGGTGGCATCTTCGAGCTCTTGCGCGACTTTGATCGCTTCGGCTTGCATCCGATGGGTGGCCTGGGCTTCGATCCGTTTTAAATCTTCTTTGAGCTGCTGGGTTTTGTGGCGCAGCAAAGCCTCGGCGCCCTGGATTTCACCGCCCATTCGCTCTTTGGCCTTCTGGAATGCCTTCTGACCTTCTTTGGACATCTGATCTTCCGGAATGGTATCCACGTTGTCGTACTCGTCGAGCTTTTGGCTCACCATCTCTTCTTGCTTTTGGATGTCCCAGAGATCGCGCATGTCGCGGCGCGTGAGAAAATTCTCCTCGCGCACCAAGGTGAGCAGCCTTTCGCCGAGGATCAGTGTCGATAAGCCCGCGTGGGCTTCATTGAGCAAGGTTTGCTCGCGCAGGAAATCGTATTGCGCGCCTTGATGGATGGCATGGATGAATTTCTGATTGAGCAGCGCGCTGGGGAGCACTTCGCGGTCGTCATGATAGTTGATGTTATACTTGAAGAGCAGGCAAAAAATGTCCTGTAATAATGAACCAAAATGGGGCAGAAGGTTGCTCCCTTTATCCTCCAACTCGCGCAGCGACGGTGACTCGGCGCGCAGATGGCCCCAGACGCGCCGGTCGTAGGCGTCGTTTTCGATCCAGAAAGTATTCTTCGGCAGGGGCTGGAAAACCCGTTTGGCCGGCGCTTTCTTGGAACGGCCCGGCGGCATCAGAACTGCTCCAGCATTTCTTTTTGCAGTCGCTCGATCTCGCTGCGCACGGTGTTGACCCGATCCAATGGCCGGCCGAGGCGCTTGGCCTTTTCCATGATCTGATCGACTTTGGTGAGAATGTTTCTGAGCTTGGTGTGAAACTCGATGAGCGCGCGCGCCCTCTCATCGCTGGTTTTGCCGGGCTGTGCGGCCGATTCGCGAATCTCGCGCGACTCATAGAGCAGTTCGGAAATCTCTTCCTCGTAGCCGAGCAACATCTCGCGAATCGTGCTGCGCACGGTTTCATGTTCCGCCGGGTCGCGCCACAGCACGTGCTCCAAAAAGAACAGATTTTTCTCTTGGACTTCCGATGCGCCTTCCAGGAACGCATGCGCCTGGAGCAAAGCCAGCGATTGGCGATAGCGGCGGTCGGACGCTTGTATATTTTTCTTGTTGAGCTCGCGCCGGATGTCGGCGATACCGCGATAGACGTGTGAGGGAATCGCCACCTCGCGGACCGCCTGCTGCAACTCGTTCAACTCAGGCAAGGTGAGGATCGTGCGCTGCGGCTGGGCCTGGGATTCGAGCATGCGCAGGAAACGAAAATCTTCGGCGATATAGTTGACCACGAAGCGGAGCAGAAACCGGTCGTAGAGCGCGGTCAGCTCCTCTTCCTCCGGCAGCTCGTTGCTGGCGCCGAAAAGGGTCAGCAGCGGCACGCGGGCGATTTCTTTGCCGTTATGAAACAAGCGCTCGTTTATTAGGGTTAAGATCGCGTTTAAGATCGAAGAGTTCGCCTTGAAGATCTCATCTAAAAAGGCAATATGCGCCTCGGGCAGTTTGCGATCGGTGACGCGGCGATAGTCGTCCTGCTCCAAGGCTTTCAGGCTGACCGCGCCAAAGACCTCTTCCGGCGTTGTGAAGCGAGTCAAAAGCCACTGGAAATAATCGGCTCCCTCGATGCGCCGGCAAAGCTCGTCGGCGAGCATCGACTTGGCCGTGCCGGGCGGGCCGATGATCAGCAAGTGATTCGACGAGAGCAACGCGCAAATCGCGCCGTCAATCAATTCGCCGCGCTCGAGAAACATCTGCCTTAATTCTTCGCGTACGTTTTTAAGTTTTTGTTGCGGGCTCATGGTTCTGTATTTCAAGTTACCAAAGGACCAGGTTGGAGACAAACAATGGACAAGCTTAGCGCTTTCCGATATTGGAAGTAAGAAATCCGTTGGGAGGTGTTCGCCCATGCGCCGAATCAGCCGTTGGATATTATCGTTTGTCGCTGTCTTCTTTGCTTTTGACACGGTTAGTGCCCAAGACGCCAAGCTCGTCGAGTCCGCCAAGAAGGAAGGTGGCAAGGTCGTAGTCTACGGGTCGATCGAGAACGACACAATGGATCTGATCGCCGTCGCGTTTAAGAAGAAGACCGGACTGGAGGTTGATTTCTGGCGAGCGTCGTCGACCAAAGTCATGGACCGCGTGGTCAGTGAGTCGCGAGCCGGCAAGCCACTCTACGATGTCGTCCTGACGAATTCGGCGCCGATGGAGTTTATGTTCAATGAAAAGACGCTTGCGAAATACGACTCTCCGGCCGCGAAAGCCTTTCCGAAATCCGTCATGCATCCGAACCTGGGCCCTCAATACCGCAACAGCATCATCGGCATCGTCTATCACGCCGGCGTCATCAAGCCGCCCGACGCGCCAAAATCCCTGGAGGATTTGCTCAAGCCGCAGTACCGTGGGAAAGTCGTCATGCCCGACGCCAGCCAGCACACGACGACGGCGCAGTGGCTCGCGAGTCTGCACAAAGTGATGGGCGGCAGGGAGAAGGCGGACAAGTACATTCGCGACTTGGCAGCGACCAAGCCGCTGCTGGTCGAATCTCTGACGCCGGCGGGCGAGCGGATTACGACCGGCGAGACGCCGATCGGTATCGCGTTCCTTAAGAACGTCGTGTTTTACGGCAAAAAGGGTGTGCCGCTCGATTACGTCCGACTTGGCAAATTTATGGGCGACGGCCAAGCGATTGCCCTCGGTGCCAAGGCGCCGCATGGCAATGCGGGCCGGGCGTTCATCGACTTCTTTCTCGGCGAGGAAGGATTGAAGATTATGGCCGGCATCGGCGAGTTCGTCACTCGCAAAGGAATTTATCCGCCATTGCCGGACGCCGACAAAATCGAGCTGGTCGAGATGGTTGACATGGACAAGAAAGCTTACGCCGAGAAGATGGCGGAGTATCGGAAAATATTCCTGCGTTAGAATGCAGGTGCCTTGCAATCCGCCATTACCTAGAGAAAGATTCCTCGACATGGGAGACCGTGCCCGAATGCATTCTGAGGCAAAGCCGAAGAGTCTGCTTTTTCCAAATTGTCTCAAAACAGATGCTTCGCTTTTGCTCAGCATGACATTCAGTGTTTTGTAGCCTTTCTATACACAGTCTTAGAGCGGAGTGAGAACATCAAAAAAAGACTAGAACCAGCCCGGGATGAAATAAGCAGCGTAATGTGGGAGCCTATGGCAATACGGTACTACGCGGAATGATCAAGAATTATCGCGGAGATTCTCGTGCTCGATAGCGAGTGGGACGTCATTTTAATCGGCGCCGGGCAAAATAATTTTGCCCTCGGTACTTATCTAGGCAAAGCCGGCCTCAAGACGGTGATCTGTGAAAGCCGGTTGGAGAACGGCGGGCGGCTGGCGAGCGAAGAGATCACCATGCCCGGTTACTGGCACAATACGCTCGCCTATTTTCAGGACAACCGCGAAGTGTCACCGGTTTGGCGAGAGTTGGATTGGGCGAACGGGTATCACGCCGAGTTTGTCTCGCCGCCGGTGGTGAGATCTTTGTTGTTCGCTGACGGACAATCCTTTTCTCAGCACCAGTCGCTCGATCCTACGATCGCGAGCGTCGAAAAATTCTCGCGCAAGGACGCCCAAGCCTGGCGCTCGATCCACGCTCGCTTTCATAGCCTGATCCGCGATTACTTGATTCCGTACTATCACACGCGGCCGCAGCACACCGGCGCAGTTTTACAAAGACTCGAGGCAGAGCCCGCCGGTAAAGAGTTCGTGCGCCTGTGGCGAATGACGCCGCGCCAGGTCGTTGACGAGCTGTTCGAGAGCGACGCGGTAAAGACGTTGGTTCTGTCGCAAATGACGATTCCGCGCGGCGTTGCTTTGGATTATTCCGGCGGCGGGATCGAGGTTCTAAAAATGATCGCCGGCGATGAAAGGCCCGAGCTCGCGCGCGGCGGATCGCACTCGATCGCCCAGGTACTGCAGCGCGCATACGTTCACAGTGGCGGGCAGATTCGCGCGGTGCATCATGTCGAGAAGATTCTCATCGATAACGATGGACGCGCCGCCGGCGTTCGTTTGCGCGACGGGCGCGAGTGGAAGGCTCGCGTCGCGGTCGTTTCGAATTCCGATCCGTACTCGACGTTTGTAGAAATGGTCGGCGAAGATTACTTGCCAAGGACTTTTATAGCGCGCATTAAGGATATTCAGTTGGACGAATTCTCCTATTTTCAAGTTCATCTGGCTTTGAAGGCGCCGGTGCGCTACGCGCTGCATGAAGCCAGCGCTCCCGCCGTCGGCCAAGCGCTGAACGTGAGCATGGGGCCGGAAAAACCGGCCGACCTTGACGAGATGTGGAGGGAAATCCGCGCCGGTCAATTTCCCGATCATGTTTGCTTGCATGCCATCTGCCCGACGGCGTTCGATCCGCTGCAAGCGCCGAAACCCAAGCACGCGGCGTCGGTGTTCGTGCCGGCGCCGTTTCAACTCAAGGGCAAGAATCCGCAAGATTGGGTAAAGCTCAAGAATAGCTACATGGAATCGGTCTTGAGAATCTGGCGCCGTTACGCAACCAATCTGACCGACGAGAATATCGAGATGAAAGTCGCGATGGACCCTTTTTACATGGCGGGCCGCTGGCCGAACATGCGGCGGGGCTCGGTGTGGGTGGCAAGAAAGAGCGCGGCGCAAATGGGCGAGCAGCGGCCGATAGAGCAGATCGCCGACTACCGTACGCCGATTCAAGGGCTTTACCAGGTTGGCGTTGCCATGCATCCCGCCGACGCCGTCATTGCCGGCTCGGGTTATAACTGCTGGCAGGTAATGAAAGAGGACTTGAAGCTATAATAATCTCCGAAACGATTTGAACGGCTTGAACTTTTTGAACGATTGAAACGAAATGTTGGTTCAAGCCGTTTAAGTAGTTCAAACCGTTCAAGCCGTATAAGAAGAAGCCATGGCAAAGATATTTGAGTACGACGGTGTCGTGATCGGCGCGGGGCACAACGGCATGATCTGCGCCGCCTATCTGGCGAAGTGCGGCCAAAAGATCATGGTCGTCGAAAAAAACATGGAAGTCGGCGGCGGGTTGGATTCCCACGAAGACCGCAATTACCCCGGCTTCTGGCATAACATTCACTCTGTGTTTCACCGCGGCTTGATGATGCTGCCGTGGTTCAAGGACCTGGAGCTGGAGAATTTCGGGATTCACTACTACCGGCCCGACCCGGGAGTCGTGCATCACTTCCTCGATAAAAGCTATCTCGGCTGGTTCGCGGACGTAAAAAGAACGGTGGAAACCATCGAACGGTTTTCCAAGAAAGATGCTGCGTCGTTCATGGA
>JBOHVN010000235.1:0-17816 GCA_050735675.1 Binatia bacterium
GCCGTTTTAAAATTCCGTCACGCCGGCCGCTTTGTGCGTCTTTGATGATGCTGTAAGCGTGGGGAAAAAGCTCGGGATCGAGCTGGTTGGTGTGCTGCTGCGACGAAGTGACGGGCCGGGCAAACTCGTAATTCAAGAATAATCGCCCGCCGCCGGCGACGTGGGGCGCGACCGCGTCGAAGACCTTCCGATGCGCTTCGTCTTCATTGAAGCCGTGATAGACGAAATCGCGCAGATAACGCCCGCTCTGTGAGCGGCCCCAGGCGTAGGCGTGAGTGATGCCGGTTGACTTCCTACCGGTCGCGAGTGGATTCGGTTTTCCGGCGCCATCCTTGGTTCGGTAGCGCAAGAACGAGACCAGATCGCGTGCGACGGCGAAGCCCAAGCCAAGCACGAGCGGGTTTTTGGCCGGATAGATCAACTCATAGATATGGCCGGGTTTGAAACCGCTATGGAGGTAGAGATCTTTGGAGCTTGGCTTTACCGTTTCTTTTCCGGTGCGCGGCTCTTTGGCTGCAGACGCGAATTCCCATTCAGACGGCGGTACAGGAATTCTTTTGCCGTAGGATTTTTCGCGGACCGTGAGCTTCGCTCGCGACTTGTCGCGCGATGCGGCTTCGTAGCTCTTCACCCGTTCATCGCCGCTGAGCGGCTGCGATTTGACGCCTTTCTCGTCGACCACGATCTCGGCGCGAACCTTGCCGACGATGACTTGGCCCTGGTTCTTCGCCGCCGGTACCTTGAGCACCAGCCAATTCTTCAGCGGCATGAGATCGCCCTGCCAGCCGCACCAGACGATGGTATAGCCCTGGCGCATGAGAAAGCCGTTGCCGGCGTCGGCGAGCGTGCCCGGATCGTTAGCCGCCGGCGCGTCGTTGAGAAAGCCCAAGATGCGCTTGCCGCCGCGGTTAGGCGCGTCGACGAAAATCTTGCCGTTGCCGCGCGCCATGTCCACCGGCTTCAGGATGCAGAAATCGCTCCGGTACCCGACTCTGCCGCGGCGATTGCGCGGCGCTCTGTCAAGATTGACGATGATTTTGTTCAGGCGGTTTTTGGGATCAACTTCGCCGTGAATTTTCCCAACGAGCTTTTCGTAGGCGCCGGTGATAGAAAATTCATGGCCGCCGGCGAACGGCTCTCTTCTTTGAATGACGAGGCGAGTCATCATGGCGATTAAAAGTTGAAAATTAAAAAGTAAAAATTAGAAAATAAATCACGAAGACTCAAAACCATCGCTATCAATATTCGTTGAACATTCGTTGCAGTTCGCGAAGGTCTTTGGTTTTCGTCAAACGAGAGCGACCCGCGAGCATCTTTGTGTATTCGTCTCGATTACCACCGGACGATTCCGGCCGTCAACCGCCTTCGCCGGGATGTTTTCTATTCCCTCTACCGTTGAGTTTGTTTGCTTCGCTGCCGCTAAGTTGTTAAGAGAGCAGTCACGCGGACTCGGTTCAAGCTCGGGCTAAAAGGGAGATCAGCACGTCCAAAAAGCTTGGCGGATTCATCACATCCTCACGATCACCTTAGCCTGCCATTCAAGTCCGGATTCCTGGCAGCAAGTTCGCCGAGACGATATTGCAATGAGACGGTCGCAAAATTCCCCAATCGCAATCGTGAGGAGGGATCGCTTATGTGGACGCAGCGAATATATTTTATAATGATGGCGCTGTTGTTAAGCGTCTGTGCCAAACTCCCGGAAGCAACAGCCGCGTCGGCCGGCTTGACCAAGATCCGCGTCGGTTATCCGTCGCCGAGCGCGAGCATGTATCCGCTCTTCGTGACCAAAGAAGCGGGAATCTTCGAAAAGTACGGCCTGGATGCCGAGCTCGTTTATGTTCAAGGCGTGCAAATGGTTCAGGTGCACACCGCGGGCCAACTGGACTTTACCAGCACCTCGGGTATCGTCACGTTGCAGTCCTCGGTGAACGGTTCGGATCTGATTCTGTTGGCCAATTCGATCGAAAGCCATCTGATGAAAGTGATCGCTCATCCGAGCATCTCGGGCCCGGCGGATCTCAAGGGCAAATCGATCGGCGTTACGCGTTTCGGCTCGCTCACGGATCTTGCGCTCAGGCCGGTGCTGGAGCAGTGGAAGCTCGAACCGAATCGGGACGTGAGCCTGGTTCAAATCGGCAGGCTTTCGGATATAGTCCCGGCAATTCAGCAAAAAAGGATCGCCGCCGGCATGCTGTCGTTTCCGAGTTCCTTTTTCGCGGAAAAATTGGGCCTCAAGTCGCTGTACGATTTGTCCGAGTCAGGTATCGAGGTGCCGACGACGACCATCGCGGTGAGCCGCGCCTATGCCAACGCGCATCGCGATCTGGTGCTGAGATATATGCGCGCCTATCTGGAAGGGACGCACCGGCTGCTCACCGACCGGGAAATGGGCATCAAGGCGTTGAAAAGATACGGCGGTATTAACGATCAGGAGTTACTCGCGGCGACCTACGACTTATTCACGTCGAAGTACATCAAAAAGGTTCCGACGCTTACCGTCAAAGCCGTCCAAAACGCGCTCCAGCTCGTCGGCGAAAGCAATCCCAAAGCCAAGAGCCGCCGGCCGGCGGAATTCATGGACACCACTTTTATGGACGAACTGGAGAAGAGCGGTTTCATCAAAAAACTTTGGCAGTGAAGCGGCGGCGTGAGACACCGCTCAGACATCGATGAGGCCAGCAATCGTGGTACGTCTCTCTTCGCCCTTGAGAGCCCCTCATGGGCGCACGGAGAAGGGTTTGAAATGCTCTTAATGCGGGCGCATCGTAGTCCAACTGC
This sequence comes from Binatia bacterium, assembly GCA_050735675.1. GTDB lineage: Bacteria > Desulfobacterota > Binatia > UBA9968 > UBA9968 > DP-20. The sequence goes on from JBOHVN010000235.1 coordinate 2,779, forward strand.
ATTCAGTGGACCATTTTGCCGCGGCTGACGCCGTTATTTCTCAGCGACTGGGTATCAGACAGAACGCGAAGGCCGCACAGCCAATTTGCAGTTTGCGCGAAAGTTTGTCGAGGATTTTCCCGACTAACAACTAGCTTAAAAATCTTTCCATCTGTGCCGCAATACTCCGTCCGTTTATTGTGCTCGATCGCTACCGTCATCACTTGCGCGGTCATAGTGGTCGTATGCACGTTAAACGGGCTACTTGGGCTCCCGCCCGTTTATGCTCAGGCCTTGCCGGTTGCGGAACATCCAGGAACGCGGGACTTCATCGAGTATTGGGCCGCGGCCCGCCTCTTTGCACAGGGAGGTAACCCTTATTCACCTGACGGGCTGCTCGCCGTTCAGCGATTGGCCGGATGGCGTGGCGATCAAGCTCTTATAATGTGGAATCCGCCGTGGTCGTTGTTATTTCTGTTGCCGTTCGGCTTTCTGAACTTCGTCACGGGTCAATTCGTTTGGCTTCTGTCACATGTGTGCTTGATACTGATCTCCGCTCAACTACTCTGGCGGATATACGGCAAATCAGTGCAAGCGTCGCGGCTTTCGTGGGTTTTAGCGTTGACGTTCGTGCCGACAGTGTTTGTTCTGATCATCGGTCAAATTACGCCGCTGGTTCTAGCAGGTATAACCGCCTTTCTTTACTCCGAGCGCAAACAAAATCGGTTGATTATGGGCGCCTCTCTCGCGATTCTCGCGATCAAGCCCCATCTTGTTTATTTATTTTGGATCGTCTTGCTCCTCTGGATTTTCAAGAACCGTCCCTGGCGCTTGATTATGTCAGTCGCGCTGACTGATCTCGGCGCGGCGCTTTTACCTATCCTGGCCGGCCCAACAATTTATTCCAAATATCTGGCGTTGTACGGAGTTACCGGAATCACCCAACCGATGGACTGGCCGGGCCCCAACACTGCGCAACGTGATTCGTGTAATCCTGGGCCTCAACAACACCTGGTTGCAGTTTGCGCCGACGGCTGTTGCCGGGGTCTGGACTGTTTATCATTGGCATCGTTACAAACAAGAATGGCGCTGGCATGAGCAACTACCGCTTCTCAGCGTGGTATCCGTTGCCAGCGGTTTTTTTGTTTGGACGTACGATCATGTCGTCCTGATTCCGGCCATAATCGAAGGGGCAATCTGGATATACCGAAGACCAGGCCCCTGGTATCGCTACTGGGCAGCACGTCTCTACGTTGCGATCAATCTGTGTCATTGCTTTTGAGATTCTGGCTGGCAGAGGAGCTTTGGTACTTCTGGTTAGCGCCTGCACTTTTAATAAATTACTTGGTGTTCATGTGGGAGCGAAAATCACTGCGCACGTGAGACGATAGATTTAATTGTCTGGCCTTGCGCGTGATCCATCCCTAGCGTAGGAGTTGACCCGCCTGTCACTTGGGACACCGCGTGTCGCCGACGATCCGCCTCGTTTCCGCCGCCGCCAAGCCATTTGCCCTGTAAAAGAGAGTGGGCGACAATAGGCTCAATCGTTTTCTCCCATGGACCGGTTGCATATTTTTCTCCTTGCCGTCGGCGCCGGCCTCGCCATCCGCGTCATCATGCACTTCGTCGACAAAAGTCGGATCAAGGACGAAGTCGAATCAAAAGGGGGGCGGGTAATCTCGATTCGCTGGAGTCCCTTCGGGCGCGGATGGTTCTTCGAAAAGAACGAGCGTCAATACTCGATAACTTACACCGACCGTTCGGGTGCTAACGTTTCGGCGAACTGCAAAACGAGCTTGTTCACAGGGGTCTATTGGGCCGAGGGGCCCCAATTAGAAGAGCCCAGACCGAGATTCATTCCGCGCCGTCGCTGCGCGAAGTGCGGCTACGCCATCAACGCTGAATGGCGCGCTTGTCCGAACTGCGGCAAGACCGCCGAATTCGCCTGATCCTTTCTTTGAAACTCCATCAACATCGCGGCGCAGCATCCGGCATGATCCCAACCGGAAGTATTCCAGAGCAGCATGCTGATAATGACTTTGTCGGTCGCCATCAAAGCTGCTAATGTCGGCAAATCAATTACCGGTCCCGACCGAGTCGAGATTGCCATGAGTCCATCCGTTAAAGAGCGAAAACGGTCGCTTCAATCGATGAAGAGCAAACTCTTCGATGAGTTTCTCGACGCCGAGCTGTCCGAGCTTACGCGCGTTAAACGGCTGCTTCATTCCGCGCTCAAGATCGTCGTCATGGTTGGGCGTGATTTCATTCAAAACCTGGTCAAGCTCCAGGCGATGGCCTTGGCATTCAAGACGCTGCTGTCGCTGGCGCCGCTACTGGCGGTGGTTTTTTCACTGCTGAAAGCATTCGGGGTGCACAACCGCATGGAGCCGGCGCTGGCCGAGGCGCTGGCGCCGCTGGGCGAAAAGGGCGCGGAAATCACAGCTCACTTGATCGGCTTCGTCAACAAGATGAGCGCCGGTGCGCTCGGCAGCGTCGGCTTGGTGACGCTGCTCATTACCGTCCTGTCACTGATGGGCACCATCGAAGAGGCGTTCAATCACATCTGGCGCGTCAAGTCGCCGCGCAAGCTAGCGCGCCGGTTCAGCGATTATTTGAGCGCTCTATTGGTCGGACCGGTCCTGGTGTTCGCCGCGGTGACGATCACGGCGACGCTGCAGAATAATGCCATCGTTCAGTCCTTGTCGTCGCTCCAGGCGCTCGGCGCCGTGATTTTGTTTCTGCTGCGTTTGGTGCCGTACATCACGTTGTGGGGTGCTTTTACTTTCGTTTACATGTTCATCCCGAACACGCGCGTGCGGTTGCGCTCGGCTGTGGTCGGCGGGCTGGTCGCGGCGGTTCTGTGGCAGACCGTCGGTTGGGGCTTCGCCGTATTCGTCGCCTCGTCGACGGGCTACTACGTGATCTATTCGAGCTTCGCTATTCTTTTGCTGTTTCTCTTGTGGCTGCACATCGGCTGGCTGATCGTATTGCTCGGCGCGCAGGTCGCCTACGCGCACCAGCATATTAATTTTTTTCTCGGCGACCGTGAGCTCCTAGCCCAGACTCCGGCGGGCCGGGAGAAGCTGGCTCTGCACATGATGCGGCTGATCGGTAGAAATTTTTATCACGGGCGCGATCCGTTGAGCGTAGCCGAAATCGCGGCGCAGTTGCGTCTTCCAGCCGGTATCGTCGAGGAGTTCATGGTCATGTTTGCCGAGCTCAAGCTGGTCTTGCCGTTGGCCGAGGAAGACACCTATGTTTTAGCGCGCGCTCCGGAAACAATCAGCGTCAAGGAAATCCTCGATTGCGTGAGAAACTCCGGAAAAAGTGCCAAAGCCCAGCGCCACGGGAGCAAAGACGAAAGCGTTATAAACGACATTTTGCTCGATGTCGATGAGGCCGCGGCGAAAGTCTTGGAAGGAAAAAATCTCCAGGCGCTGCTTCTTCGCTGAGTCCGCCGGAGCGGCGTCGCGATCATCGAGGGGAAACTCACACGCCTGCAAGCTCCCTAGAGGTCCGTGTAGTTTTGCACTCTTGTGCCTGCTCTCTACGAAGCTTGCTCCTCGTCCTGCACTCTGTCTTGTGTTTTCCTCGGTGCATGAATAATCCCGATTAGCCGCGGCAGCTTAGCGGTTGCGAAAGAGACGTTTAAAGAACGAGCTGAATCCTTTCTCGACATTCTGCGGCAAGCCGGTCTCGGCAATCTTGCCGGCATTTAGATCCACCGACGGATTTTCCACCGGCCCGTTAATTTTTAACGGCACGACGATTCGCCCCCGTTTATCCTTAAAAAAGGTCGTCATCCGGCCGCGCCCCGCGCGCGCCGAAACTTGCGGCGAAAGGGCGGTGCTGATCGCCACGTCCAAGGTCGGTTGTTCGATGGTCATGGTGCCGTCGCCGCTGACTTCCATCTGCGGATTTATGAGATAAAGACGGGTAAATTCCGCGTAGCCGCCGCCGAGAATAAAGTCCGCTTCCATTTTTTGAAATGTCGTGGCCTCGCGGCGTTCGTCCCTCGAAAGACCGATCATGCCGGTTACCCGCTCAATCTTTTTGATCAAATCGGCGTTGGTGAGCTCGCCGTCGCGGGCCGCGAGCTTGCCGTTGCCCTGCAAGCGCTGGCTGACCGGGCCGCCGCCCATCGGCAGACGAATCGAAACTTCGCCGCTCAGGCGGCCTTTCAACGCGCGCTTGCCGTGAACCTTTACATCTTTGAATAAGCCGCGAATCCGAGTCACCAGACTGTTCGACGCACCGGAGACGTTCAAAGAAAAATCCATGGGCCCGGCAATTTCCGTATCGCGCGGCGCCAAACCAAAGACCGACAGAATCTCAAAGATCGGCTTGGCGTCGACATTGTCAGTCCTGAGTTCGAGATTTACCCGCGGTGTAGCGGACAGATGGCTGATGTTGCCCTCGACCGGGAGCGTTAGGTCGTTAATTTTTAGGCGGTTGTTTTTAAGTTTGAGGAGCGCTTTCTCCTCCTGGTATTCAAGCTCGCCTTCCAATGAGATTGTCTTTAGCCCGGGGTAGCTCAACGAAGCTCGAAAAGGAAACGGCGCGGCACTGGAAAATTCGCGCAGCGAAAGATCGATTCCCGTGACGTTGACAGGCGTTTGTCCCTTGGCGATAAGATTGAAACGACCGTCGCGAATGCTCAGGTTGCCGGGAATTAAGAGCGGCACGGTGGGCGCGTCCGCGGCCCTCGGTGCTTCCGCGCGCTTCCTGGTCTGGGGCTGCTTGCCCGGGGAAGCCCTTTTGTTGGCGATATCGGAGTAATTAAACGTCCCGTCAGGCTGTCGCAGGAGATTAAAAATCGGCTTATTGAGCACGAGCTCGGAAACTTCGAAGCGGCCCTTGAGTAGCGGCCAAAACCTAAGTCGTAGGTGGACCTGCTCCGCCGAGAAGAAAATGTTTTCGGCGTAGGCGGGGCTGTCAAAAACCTTTAGGTTCGACAGCCGGATCGACGGTGTCGGCACGAGGCTCAGCCTCACTTCGCCCACGTCGAGGCGCCGGCTGAGAGCGTCTTCGACGCGCGGCAGATAGGTGCGTTTGAACAGTCCCAGGTCGACGAAGTGAGGCACGACCAGGATGAGTGCGAGCAAGATGCCGAGAAGCGCAAGAGCGATCCACGCGGCCTTTCTGACCTTGTAGCTCCACGACGGCAAAGATAAGGTTGACGACGAAACTGCGTCGGGCATGATTCCACTCGTTGACCGGCGCATTATACTCAATCGGTGGTTGTTTCCAAATAATCAATGGCGCTCTCGCTGCGCCCGGTTACGCGTTTTCACGATCGATGATGCGCTCAGCGCGCCGCGCGCACGCTAAATTGACGATTGCCACCATGGCTTTTTGCCGGTGCAAATGACGCTATTGATTTCGCAACGGAGCCGCCTGAAAGAGTGGCGAGGGGAACGACTATTTGTTAGCATAGCCACCTTGGAAGGGTCCGCATCGCATTGGAAATCGCACTGGAAATCCTGCCTCAGGTTCTCTTGGATGGCATCGTGTTGGGCTTCATGTACGCGCTGATCGCCCTGGGCTACACGATGGTTTACGGCGTGTTGGAGTTTATCAACTTTGCCCATAGCGAAATCTTTGTTCTGGGCGCGTTTGTCGGCGTCGAAGTTATGCTGCTCCTGCAGAGCGCCGGTTTTCTCGACACGCTCCATCCCGCGGCGGTGCTACTGCTCGTCATCACGGCGGGCATGGTCATCAGCGGGTTTGCCGCCATGGCGCTTGAGCGCATCGCCTATCGCCCGCTGCTTGGCGGGCCGCGCCTGGTGGCGCTGATCTCCGCCATCGGCGCTTCGTTCTTCTTGCAAGACGCCTTGCGCCTGTTTGAAAGCTTGTGGCGCAACACTTTTTATTTGAGCTATCCGAGTCTGGAGATTCTCGACCGGATCGTGCCGCTGACGGCGACCTTGGTCATCCCGGTGAAGTCGATACTGGTGGTCGTCACGGCGTTGTTGACCCTGGCGGGACTGCATTTTTTCGTTAACCGAACCAAGTTGGGAATGGCGATCCGCGCCGTGGCGCAAGATCCGGACACCGCTTCCTTGATGGGTGTGCCGGTGAAACGGGTGATCGCGCTGACGTTTTTTGTCGGCGGCGCGCTCGGCGGGCTCGCCGGCGTGCTTTTCGGCATCCATTACAGCCTGGTCAATCCTTACAGCGGCTTCATTCCCGGCCTAAAGGCGTTCACCGCCGCCGTGCTCGGCGGTATCGGCAATATTCCCGGCGCGATGGTCGGCGGCATGCTGCTTGGCCTGCTTGAAGCCTTCGCCGCCTCGTATCTCTCGTTGATCACCGACGGCGCTTTCGGCGCCGAGTACAAAGACGTATTCGCTTTTCTGGTTTTGATTCTCATCCTAATCTTTCGTCCCAAGGGGCTGCTCGGTGAGACGGTGCGGGAGAGCAAGGCGTGAGGCGTTCCCTGGCAGCGTTGGGATTGTGCGGTTACATCGCGGCCAGTTGCTTGCTAGCGTTTTTCTTTCCGCAATCCGTGTTGGCCTTTTTAGCGGTCGAGGCCTCGCTGCTGTTGCTCTATTACGTCGATGCGCCGCAGAAGATCAAATTCTTCCTCGGCGCACTGTTGCTGACAGTGCTCTTGCCCGCATTGGGCTGGATGAACGGTTATTACCTCGAAGTCGCCATTCAGATCGGTATCTTCGTCGCTCTGGCGCTCGGGCTCAATATCGTGGTCGGCTTCGTCGGCCTGCTCAACCTTGGGTTTGTCGCCTTCTATGCCATCGGCGCTTATCTGTGGGCGATTTTCGGCTCGCCGCAAGCCAACGAATTCATTCCGGGCGGCTTGTTTCCACTGTCCTCCAATTGGTTTTTTCTGTTTCTGCTCTTAAGCGTCGCGGTCGGCGCGCTGACCGGGTTCCTCTTGGGCTTGCCCGTGTTGCGCTTGCGGGGCGACTATCTCGCCATCGTCACGCTCGGCTTTGCCGAAGTGGTGCGCGCACTGGTGAATAACCTCGATAAGCCGGTGAACCTGACGAACGGCCCGCGCGGCATCACGCCGATCACCAAGCCGCCGCTGTTTTTTCAGCCACTGCTCCAATACTTGGGCCTGGACGTCTCCGAGGCCAAGCTTTATCCGCTCTATTTTTATTTTCTCATTCTCATCATTGTCGGCGTGATCATTGTGGTGACGCGCCGGCTGGAGAACTCCCGTGTCGGGCGCGCCTGGAAAGCGATCCGCGAAGACGAAGTCGCCGCCGCGGCGATGGGCGTGCCGGTCGTGCGCATGAAGCTGCTCGGCTTTGCCGTCGGCGCGTCGTTCGCTTCGGCCGTCGGCGTGCTGTTTGCCGCCAAGCAGGTTTTTATCAATCCGGAGAGTTTCACTTTTATGGAATCCATCGGCGTCTTGGCGATGGTGATTCTCGGCGGCATGGGCTCGATCCCGGGCGCCATTCTCGGCGCCACCGGCGTGACCATTCTCAACTTGCAGTTGCTCAAAGGGTTGTCGCTTTGGCTTAACGGCTTGCGCCAGTCGGGCGCAGAGCTGGCGATCCCGTTCCTCGGCAGCTACTCCTTGAGCCAGATCCCGGCGCAGTTCGAGCCGGCGAAATATGAGCGCATGGTGTTCGGTTTGATTCTGATATTGATGATGATTTTTCGCCCGCAGGGAGTGCTGCCGGCGGGCAAGGAGCGCAAATAGTAGCATGGCGCTGCTCGAGCTACGCGGCGTTTCCAAACACTTCGGCGGCTTGCAGGCGCTCGCGCGAGTTAGCCTGGACTTGGACAACGGCATGATCGCCTCGCTGATCGGTCCCAACGGCGCAGGCAAGACCACGCTGTTCAACACCTTGACCGGTCTCTATCGTCCGGACGAAGGCGAGATCCTATTTCAAGAGCGTTCACTCGTCGGCCTCAAGCCCGATAAGATCACCGCCGCCGGCATCAGCCGGACGTTCCAAAATATTCGTCTGTTCGGGCACATGACGGTTTTGGAAAATGTCCTCGTCGGCATGCATTCGCGCCTGAGCACGAGCTTGCCGGCGATCCTGTTGAGATCCAGAGGATTTCATCTTCAGGAGAAAGCGGCGCGCTCCAAGGCGATGGAATTAATCGAGCTCGCCGGGCTCGCCGCGCGCGAAAGCGAGTGGGCGGAGCAGTTATCTTACGGCGAGCAGCGCCGCCTGGAAATCGCCCGGGCCTTAGCCGCGGCGCCGCAGCTTCTGCTGCTCGACGAGCCGACGGCGGGCATGAACAGCAGCGAGGCGCGTTCCTTGATGGCGCTTTTTCAAGATCTCATCGGCAAATACGTCAAGGCGATTCTTTTGATCGAGCACAACATGCGCGTCGTCATGGGGATCTCGAATCGGGTGCATGTGCTCGATTACGGAGAAAAGATCGCCGAAGGCCATCCCGACGAGGTGCGCCAGGATCCGCGCGTGATCGAAGCTTATCTCGGCCAGGGGTCGTGGGCGGAGCATGCTCAAAGTTAACGACCTCCACGTTTACTACGGCGCGATTCACGCGTTGAAAGGCGTATCGTTCGCCATCGAGCGCGGCGAACTGGTGACGCTGTTGGGCGCCAACGGCTCGGGCAAGACCACGACGCTCAAGACCTTGTCCGGTTTGTTGCGGCCGCGGCGCGGTTCGGTCGAGCTCGACGGCGAAGCGCTGGATAAAGTCGAGGCGCACGACATCGTCCGCCGCGGCGTTGCCCATGTGCCCGAGGGCAGAAAAGTCTTTCCGCGCTTCACCGTGCTGGAAAATCTTAGGATCGGTGCCTATGCGCGCGCCAGAGGCGCGCTCGCGCCGGAGCTGGAATTCGTCTGCGAAATGTTTCCGCGTCTAAGAGAACGGCAGAAACAATACGCCGGCACGCTCTCGGGCGGCGAGCAGCAGATGCTCGCCATCGGCCGGGCGCTCATGACCAAGCCCAAGCTCTTGCTGCTCGACGAGCCTTCCATGGGGCTGGCGCCGAAGATCGTCGAGCAGATTCTGGAAAACATCCGCGCGATCAATAACGCGGGAGTCACGGTTTTGCTGGTCGAGCAAAACGCCGCCATGGCGCTGGCGATCTCGCACCGCGGTTACGTCTTGGAGACCGGCACGGTCATTCTCCAAGGCGCCGCCGGCGAACTGGCCGGCAACGATCTGGTGCGCCAGGCGTACCTGGGCGGATAAACTCCTCGCGGTCTTTAAACGGCGCAGGCGAACGGATAAACTGAAGCGCAATGCAATACCAAACTCGACAGATCATGTTCGGTCCCGGCGGTGTGACGCCGGCGGTTAAGTTTCTCTTGATCGTCAACATCGCGGTTTTCGTCTTGCAGACGGTGCTCGGCTCGGTGGAGGATTATCGGCTGACCCTTTACTTCGGCTTGGTGCCGGCGCTGGTGCTGCAGGAGTTCTACCTTTGGCAGCTCTTTACCTACCAATTTTTACACGGCGGGCTGCTCCATATTTTATTCAACATGCTCGCGGTGTGGATGTTCGGCTGCGATCTGGAGCGGCGCTGGGGCAGCAATTTTTTCCTGCGCTATTATTTCATCTCGGTGGTCGGCGGCGGCATTCTGAATACGCTGTTCGTGCCCAATCAACTCGGCCCGAGCATCGGCGCATCGGCCGGAGTCTACGGCATTCTGCTCGCCTACGGTCTGATCTATCCGAACCGCATCGTCTATTTTTACTTTCTCTTTCCGATCAAGATGAAGCACTTTGTCTGGATCATCGGCGCTATCGCGCTCTACTCGTCGATGACTGCCGGCCAAAGCGGCATTGCCCACCTGGCCCATCTCGGCGGCATGGTCTTCGGCTATATCTATTTGCGCGGCTTCAATCCGTGGGATCATGTGAAAGACTATTTCGACCGCCGCCGTCTCAACCGCCTCAAACGTCGCTTCCAGGTCTACCCCGGCGGCAAAGACAACGACAATAAGCCGACGCTGCACTGACTTAAATACTTTTGGGCGAGTAATTGATCGGGCGTTGCCCGCAATTGGCACCGGTAATCAAAAAGTTCTCTGACCCCGTTTCCTCGCCGTTTCCTGCGTTTCCTGACCCGATACGTTTGTCATTGCGCGACACGCGGGGCGACTTAATCTAGAGCTTTTCCCACGAAATCAAAAACACCCCTAAAATCACCAAAAGCACGGCGCCGATTTTTCTCGGTGTCAGCTGTTCGACATCTTTGAGAAACAACGCTGAAAGCGGCAGGACAAACAGCGAGGATGCGTTGATCAACGGCGAGATGATCGATACTCGCTCCATGCTGAGCGCGGTGTAGGCGAAGGCGTAAGACAAAAAATTCATGAACCCGGCCGCGCCGAACAAGGCAAAACCGTGCGGCGCGGACGCGCTAAGCGGCTTTTTTTCTTCGAACGTCAAATACATCAGCGTCATGGTGATGAACGAGGTGGTGGCGGCGATGGAGGCGCCGAGTATCGGTGAATCGATGTGAACCACGCCGACGCGAACCAGATTGTCGCGCGCCGCGAACAGAAAAGCGGCCGTGAGGGGAAACAGCAGATCTCGCGTGCGCCAGGTCTTGGCCGATCCGCGCCAGGAGAGCGAAACGATGCCGGCGACGATGAACAGCGTCCCCAGGAGGTTGGTCAGACTCGGCCTCTCATGAAGAAACGCCATCGCAAAAAAGGTGGCAAACAGCGGAGTGGCGTTGGTCAAGCAGGAGGATATGGACGCGCCGAGCCGTTCCATGCCTTTGAATATGAAATAGCGCGCCACGCCGGGAACAAACACCCCGACCAACACGAAAAGTAGATTGGCAGCTAGCCAAAGATCGACCTGCTCGGTAAAGATCAAAACGTAGATCCAAAGAAACAGCGCATTGACGCCGAGATTGACGAGCAGGCCGCGAAAGTAGTCGACCGAAAGGACGCCGCGATTGATGAAGATCATCGCAACGGCGAACCAGAGCGAGCCGAAAAGAGCGAGGAGGATAGCGGCCATGATGTTTCGCAGCGACCTTAACCCGCGACCGTTGCCGGTTCAAATAGCAGGCTGCTGAAAGAGCCACACAGGCCGATCGCCCTGAGATTGTCGAAGGGTGCGCTCAATCCCCCGGCAACCACAGAGGGTTGTCCCTACATTGTCATTGGGTTGGCGTTTTCTGCCTGACTTGTAGGGGTAGGCTCCGTGCCTACCCTCCGCTCTAAGGATCGATCGATCGCGCGCCTTGCCTCTAAAGCTTTTTGAGCAGCCTGCATCAGAGTTGTTCAGCAAGCTGATAGTTCGGCTTTCAGAAGCGATTTAACCAAGACTGGAATGTCAGCGCTTGCCTTCAGGCGGGAGCGGTAACAAATGCTTTGTTCCAGCGTCTAAGATGCGTCATGGCTTGCGCTCAGTCCATGCGTGCGACAAGATTCCTGTGGGGTTCTATTTTGGATGGGACTCAATGAAACGATCGTCATCTTTAGCGATAATCTTTAGCGTATTGTTTTGGTTTGAAGGGCTTTCGTTCGCCGGACAGCGACACGTCGCCGGGACCCATATAGTAAGCGCCCACCGTTCGGTTTCACGCGCCCGGGTCGCGCCGGGCGGATTCAAGCATCGGCACGGCCGCCCGGTGGCGCCTTATAACTATCGGCGCCATTACCACCATCGGCCGAATTATCCGCCGGTGGTCGTTATCTCGCCATACTCGCACTATTTTTACGTGCCACCCCCTGTGGTGGTGACCACGCCGTTTTTTTGCGTCCTCCATAATCACGGCTTCGTGAGCCGTGTCGGGCTGCTCGACCACCTGTCGGGCATGCATCGAATTTCCCTGCACGACGCCGCGTCGCTTTGTCCAGACGGCGTGGAAAATTGTATTTTTCCGTCCTACTAATCGCTCAGCGGCGTCCGCCGGCAGCCCTACTCAACATCACCGTCTACCTTGATTACGTCAGTTGCAGCGTAAGATCGTGAAATTCGACGGCGGCTATCATGGCCACGCGGGCGGTAGCGCTGCACAGGCCGTGCTTTCTCGCCTTTCGAGTTTGCGATATTATTTCCAACGCTGCTGACGGTAACCGCTAAGATCAATTAAATGAACAACCTCGTGACAAAACTTTCGACTTGGATCGATCCCGGGCGCATTTCCACCGATGCCGCCTTACTTGACGAGCTGTCATGGGATGCATTGAGCGAGGGGCGGATTCATCCGCGGCGTTACCCGGAAGTGCATGCGCCGATCTGCGCCGTGCGACCGCAGTCGAGCGACGAGGTTCGCCGCGTCGTGCAGTTTGCCAATCAAGAAAAAATTGCGCTGGTGCCGTTCGGCGGCGGCTCGGGGCTTATGGGCGGGGCATTATCGATCCGCCTCTGCATTGCCGTCGATCTGCGCGGCCTGAATCGTATTCTGGAGATCGACTCCGAGGCGCGCTCGGCGCGCATTGAAGCCGGCGTTGTCTTGGAGTCTTTGGATCAGAAATTGAACGAAATGGGTTTCATACTCGGACACGATCCATGGACGGTTCCGGTGGCGACCATAGGCGGCGCGATTTCGACGAACAGCGTCGGCTATCGCGCCGGCATCTACGGCTCCATGGGCGAACAGGTCTTAGGCCTGGAGGCGGTGTTGGCCAATGGCGAGATTCTGCGCACGCGCGCGGTGTCAAAACATTCAGCGGGCGTGAATCTCAATTCCCTTTTGGTCGGCGCCGAAGGTTGTTTCGGCATCATCACCGAGGCGACGATTCGAATTTTTCCAAAGCCAGAGGCGCGGCTATTTAGCGGTTATTTATTTCCTTCCTTCGAGCTGGGTTACGCGGCGATCCAGCAAATGTTTCAACAACGGCTACGGCCGGCAATGCTCGACTTCGGCGATGACGAAGAAAAGCATGATCCAGGGGCGTTATTGTATTTAGTCTTCGAGGGCAACGAAGACGTCGTAACGGCGGAGGAAGCGCTCGCCGGACGGATCTGTTCGGCGCACAGCGGCGAGGAGCTGAGCCGGGAAGAACCGGAACAATTCTGGCTCGAGCGCCATGAGATCGCGCGCCGGTTTATGCGTAATCGCCGGCAGCGCCGGGAACGCGGCCGCCACGGCGTCTACCGTGATTGGATTCACGTCGCGCTGCCGGCGTCGAAAGTTCTCGCTTTCAGGCGCGCGGCGCAGGAGGTTATCGACCGGCATGGCGTGCGGCTGCAGGAAAGCGGTCTGTGGGTGCAGCCCGAGCTGTTTTCCATGCGCCTCGGCGCCGAAGATGGCGGCTTGCCAAACGCTCAGCTTGTCCTGGAGGAAACTGTGGAAGAGCTGCTGCGTTTGGTGCAGCAGCTCGGCGGATCGATGGAATATACCCATGGCGTCGGCATAAAGCTGGCGCCGCTGATGCGCGAGGAGCACGGTTACGGGCTTGAAGTAATGCGGCAAATCAAGAGAGCGCTCGATCCTAACAACATCTTGAACCCGGGGAAATTGGCGCTGTGACCGATCCGGCGGCGCGCCGAATCCGGCTTTGACAACCGCCAAAATTAGCGATAAATAACCAACTGAGGGTTTGTATCCGGAGTGAATAAGGCAAGACTTAAAGTATCTTCCTCACCAGCATTTTTTCAAAGAATGCACCCAAATGGGTGCATTTTTTTTTCTAAACAGGGGAGCCGAAGTTGCAAGCACAAATCGAAATCCTGGCGTTGCTACAAACTGTCGACCGAGAGATAAAAGAACAGACGGGCCGCAAACAGGGCCTGCTCGGCGAGAGCGAAATTAAAGAAAGACAGATTCGGGCCAAGAAGAGCGAGATCAACGCATTGGTGGCGGGCTTTTCAGAAAAGGAAAAATTGCGCCTGGAAAAGGACCGGGTGTTTCAAGACGAAGGCAGGAAGGCGATGGAAAAGCGCATGCGCATGAACCGCATCAAGAACGTCAAAGAGCTTCAAGCCCTGCAACGTGAGATTGATCAGGCGCGACAAAACAACGGCGAGCTCGAAGAAGAACTGATTAGAATCATGCAAGAGATCGACGGGATCAAAGCCCAAATCCAGGCCAAAGAAGCGGAGATGTCAACGATGCAGGAAGAGTGGCAAAGCAAGCAAAAGGAACTGGAGGAGCAAATTCACGGCATCGATGCTGCTGTCTCCCAAGCCATCGCGCGCCGCCAGAGCATTGCCACCCAGGTGACCGGCGACTTGATTTCGCGTTACGACTTGATCTTTTCCCGTCGCGGCGGGACCGCGGTGGTCGAGGTTACCGCGGGTATCTGCCAAGGTTGCTTTATGAATATTCCGCCGCAGTTATGGAACGAAATCATCAGGAACGAAAAACTGCATCTGTGTCCAAGCTGCCAGCGTATTCTCTTCGTCAAGCCGGGCGAGGAACAGCAAGGTAAGCCAGCCTAGCAAGACCATCATCGCCCACGGTTTCGCAGCCGTGGTCATTGCCCATACGCGCATCCTTTCTCGCGTTTTGCTTCGATCTTAGGCTCACGCGCGAATACGCGCCAGTAACGCTTCCAGGCTGAACTCAGAGGGCGGAAATCTTTTACTCATGTCCGAAGCACCGAAGCAATGGCTCTTAATGGTCGACGGGGCAGCGCGCGGCAATCCGGGTGAGGCCGGTTGCGGCGCGGTGATCGCGGATGAAAACGGTGTGATTGTGAAGGAACTGAGCCGCTCTCTAGGCCGCACGACCAACAACGTCGCTGAATACGAGGGACTATTGATGGGGCTCGAAGCGCTGCTCAAGCTCGGACAAAAGCATGTTGTCGTGCAAAGCGATTCGCAGCTCATGGTCCGGCAGTTGAACGGCGAGTACCGCGTTAAGGATGAGAAGCTCAAAGTGCTTTTTGAGCAAGCCATGCGTTTGTTGCGCCAGTTTGGTTCGTATCGTATTCTTCATGTGCGGCGCGAGATGAACAAATTAGCCGATCGATTGGCCAATCGGGGCATCGACCAAGCAATCAAACCCACGTCTGTGGGCTAAAGTGGATCAAGCGATCGCTCTTCGTGTTAGGCACGAAGGGAGGAAAGTCCGGACTCCAAAGGACAGGGTGGCCGTTAACGACGGCCCCGAGTGATCGGGGGAAAGTACCACAGAAAACATACCGCCGGCCGTTTGCGCGGCCGGTAAGGTTGAAATGGCGAGGTAA
>JBOHVN010000236.1:0-6424 GCA_050735675.1 Binatia bacterium
ACGATGACATTCTTCCACCACCAGAGCGGAATGTAAGGGAGGTCCTCGGCGAGCAGTTTTTGCACGTCGCCGTAAATCCTTTGCCGCTCCTTTCGGTCGAGAGTGGCGCGGCCGTGCTCGAGCAGCCGATCGAGCCGAGGATTATTGTAGCGGCCGCGATTATCACCGTTGGGCGGCACGGCCGCCGAGTGAAAGATTTGGTAATAGACGTCGGGGTCTTCGATGCCGACCCACGCGAGCGAATAGAGATGAAAATTGCCGCTCTTAACGTCGCTGAAAAACGTGCCCCATTCGTAGCTGCGCAGCTCGATCTCGATGCCGACCCGCATGAGCTGTTCTTTAAACGCTTCGGCAAGCCTGCGGCGCAAATCAATATTGGTCGTCTTGAACGATAAGCGAAAGCGCGGCAGCGGCCCGTCGCCGTCGGGATCGGGATAGCCGGCTTCGTCGAGTAAGCGTTTAGCGCGCTCAGGATCGTAGGGCCAGCGGCGCGCGCCGTCATCGTAGGCCCAGTTGTGCGGCGAGAGCAGGCCGCCCGCTTCAGTGACGAGATTATTGAGCAAGTGGCGGATGATGGCGTCGCGATCGATCGCGCAGGCGATCGCCTGGCGAACTTTTTGCCGTCGCAAAATCGGGTGCGTCAGATTGATGCCGATATACTGAAACGTTGTGCCCTGGTGCATTGCGATGTCAGCGCCGGTATTTTTCTTGAGCCAGGGGAGCATGTCCGGCTCGAGGTCGTTTTGCATGAAGTCGATGGCGCCTTGCTTGAATTCGAGCACCCGCACCATCGCGTCGGGGACGTTTTTGAAGACCAGGCCGGCCAACGGGGGACGGCCTTCCCAGTAATTGAGATTGGCGCTGAGGGTGATCTTCTCGCCGGACTGCAATCCTTCGAGTTGAAACGGTCCGGAGCCCGGCGGCGGTCGATGCCCGGAGCCGGCCCCAGCGCTCGAGCCCGCCGGCACGATGCCCAAGGTAAACTGCTCGATGAACGGCGCGTGCGCGCCGTGCAAGTGAAAGCGCAACTGATGCGTGCCGCTTTGCTCGATGGCGCGCAGCGGTTTTAGCGGGCCGCGCTTGGGCGAGAGAGAGTCGGGGCTCAAGATCGATTCGTAGGTGAACTTCACGTCCGCCGCCGTGAGCGGCCGACCATCGTGAAATGTTACGTCTTTGCGCAGAGCGAAGAGATAAGTCCGGTCATCGAGCATGCGCCAGTCCTCGGCCAATTGTAGCCGCAGTCGCGAGCGTTCATCGGAACGCAAGAGTGAATCGTAGATCAGCTGACCGATGCGCACGGAATTGGCGTCGGTCGAGTAGCGCGGATCGAGCCGCAGCGGGTAGCTTTCAATGCCGACGACCAGGTAGCCTGGCGGCCGATCGCTCGATGGCGATCGGCAACCATTGAGAATAAGCAGTAATCCGGCAATGGCTGAGAGAAATGCGCAATGGTAGCGGCGGGGCAAAACAATACTCACGAGAGATTTTTGACCGAAAATAGCCGGTTTGCTAGCCTCGGTCAAATTTTTCTGACTCTTTCAAATTGAATCGAGCGTTCTTACGCCGGCGGAATCGACTAACGCGGCGCTTGAAGTCGCGCCCAGTTAGACTTGAAGGCGGTTCGGGTTAGCTTATAATGACTTTGCCCTATGGACGCGATTGTATTTAAGTTGACGGCCCTGGTCTATTTGCTCGCCGCCGGCAGCTTCTTCCATTATTTGGTTCGCGGCGAAACGGCGGCGCGCTTACCGACGGCGCTGCTGCTTTTGGGGTTCGTCATCCACACGATCGCGCTTGCCAGCCGATTCTTTCAAGAAGGATTCGCCGGCGTCGCCGTGATGGGCCACGCTCTGCTGTTCAACGGTTGGCTGATGGTCGGCATTTATTTGCTGATTCAGGTCAAGTATCGCGTGGCGATCCTCGGCGGCATCATCGCGCCGCTCGCCTTTCTGATGACCTTTGCGGCGTTCGCCGTGGGTAAGGGAGCGGCCGAAATTCCGCCGGCTCTGCAAACTTACTGGCTGCCCGTGCATGTGACCCTGGCGTTTCTCGGCAACGCAGTCTTCGCGCTCGCTTTCGGCGTAAGCCTGATTTATCTGCTGCAAGAACGCCGCCTCAAACATAAGAAAATGACCGCGCTGATGAAACGCTTCCCGCCGTTGGAATCCTTGGACCGGCTCAATTACATGCTCTTGGTATGGGGTTTTCCCTTAATGACGCTGGGAATATTGACTGGAAGCCTGTGGGCCGGAATTCACTGGGGTCACTACTGGTCATGGGACCCGCGGCAAATTTCCTCGGCGATCGCCTGGCTGTTTTATGCCGCTCTGCTGCATGGGCGGATTACGGCGGGACTTAGAGGAAAAAAGGCCGCGCTTTTGACCATGTTCGGGTTCTGCGTGGTGCTTGGATATTTCCTGTGGGGGGACGCGCTCTTCCCCAGCCGGCATGGGGGCCGGTTCGAATAAGGCGTGCAGAAAGAAATCGTCATCGTCGGCCTGAACCACCGCAGCGCCCCTATTGAAGTGCGCGAAAGCGTCGCGTTTGAACACTCCTACGTCCGCGACGGGTTGGCGCGGCTGCGCGCCTATCCGACGATACTTGAGGGTGTGATTTTGTCGACTTGCAATCGCGTCGAAGTCGTTGCGGCGGCCTCTGATGGCCGGCTGGCGTTCAGCCACATCGCCGGGTTCCTCGACGAGCAGAAGGCGCAACGTCACGCGGCCCCGTTGGACGACCATGTTTACGTTTATCAAGGGGCCGACGCGGTGCGCCATCTGTTTCGCGTCGCCGCCAGCCTCGATTCGATGGTCGTCGGCGAGCCGCAGATTCTCGGCCAGCTCAAGCAATATTACGACGCCGCGCAGCAAGCGGGCACGGTCGGGGCGATTTTGCACCGGCTGTTTCATCGATCCTTTTCGGTTGCGAAGCGAGTGCGTAGCGAAACCGGTATCGGCAGCGGCGCCGTGTCGGTGAGCTCGGTGGCGGTCGATCTGGCGAAGCGCATCTTCGACCGCTTCGACGACAAGACGGTGATGTTGATCGGCGCCGGCAAGATGGGCGATCTCATGGCGCGACACCTGCAGAGCCATGGCGTGCAGAGTTTGATGGTGACGAACCGCACTTTCGAGCGTGCCGTGGCGCTCGCCGAAAAGATCCAGGGAAGCCCGATCCGTTTCGAAGATTTCGCCCGCTATCTCAAGTTAGCCGATCTCGTGATCGGCTGCGCGGGCTCGGCGGAAGTCTTGATCGATGCTGCGCTGGTCGAGCGCGTGCTGCGCGAGCGGAAGCAAAAGGCGATGTTTTTTCTCGATATCGGCGACCGGCGCAACTTTGACGGGAAGATTAACGACCTCGACAACGTCTATCTTTATAATATCGACGACCTGAAGAGCGTCGCCGAGGACAATCGTCTGGAGCGCTCCAACGAGGCCGAGAAGGCCGAGGAAATCGTGCGCGAAGAGGCGGCCAGTTTCGTGCGCTGGATGGACTCGCTGGAACAGGTGCCGACGATTACCGCTTTGCGCCATCGTTTCGAGGAGATCCGGCGGCGGGAGATCGAAAAATCGTTAGGCGGAGGTCTCAAGGACTTGTCCGCGCAGCAGCGCGCCGCGCTCGACGATCTGACCACGGCGATGATCAACAAGCTGCTGCACGGCCCGATCTCGCAGCTCAAAAAAAATTCCGGCGACGGCGGCGACGACACGACGCTTTACGTGGCTGCTTTGAAGCGGCTCTTCGATCTGGAGGAGAAATGAGCCGCATCCGGATCGGCACGCGCGGCAGCGCCCTCGCGCTGGCGCAGTCGAATTGGGTGAAGGCGCAGATCGAGCAAAATCAGCCGGAGATCGAGGTTGAGTTACGGGTCATCAAGACCAGCGGCGACCGATTCATCGACACGGCGATTCAAAATCTAGGCAATAAGGGCGCATTCACCAAGGAAATCGAGGACGCCTTGCTCGGCGGCGAGATCGACCTCGCGGTCCATTCGATGAAAGATCTGCCGACCGAATTACCGCGCGGCCTGGTGATTGCCGCTGTGCCGAAAAGAGAAGACCCGCGCGATGTCTTGGTGACGCGGGAAAAAAGCGCCCTCGGTGATTTGTCTCCCGGGACGACGGTCGGTACTGGAAGCCTCCGCCGCAGAGCTCAACTGCTGCATCACCGCGCCGACTTGTCGATCGTGTCGATTCGCGGCAACGTCGATACCCGGTTGCGAAAAATGGATGAAGGCCAGGTCGACGCATTGGTCATGGCCGCGGCGGGCTTGAAGCGCATCGGCCGCGCCGACCGCATCAGTGAATTTCTCGCCGACGAGATCTGTGTGAGCGCCGTAGCGCAGGGGGCCCTGGGCATCGAGTCACGCATAGACGATTCGCTGCGCGAGCGCCTGGGGTTCCTTCACGACCCGGCGACCTCTGTCGAGATCGCCGCTGAAAGAGCAATGCTGGATCGTCTCGGCGGCGGCTGCCACGTGCCCATCGGCGCGCGCGCGAGCGTAAGCGGCGGCGCCTTGAAGATCATCGGCGTTGTCGCCAGCGTCGACGGCGGCCGGCTATGTCGCGGCGAGATAACCGGCGCGGCGGACCAGGCAACGGAGCTCGGCGATCGTCTCGCCAAAGAACTGTTGAGCCAGGGCGCGGACAAGCTGCTCGCCGATGCCGCAAGCTGACAAGCGCATGGACAGGAGCCATCCAGACAAACCGCTGGTCGGGAAAAGGATTGTCGTTACCCGCGCGGGCGCGCAGGCTTATGGTCTCATTGAACAACTTCAAAGAGCAGGGGGCGAAGTCGTTGAGTTTCCGACCATAGAGATTCAGCCGCCGGAGAGTTTCGCTCCCTTCGATGCGGCAGTCAAGAATATCGAGCACTACGATTGGTTGATTTTCACGAGCGTGAACAGCGTTGCGCCATTTTTGGCGCGGCTCCGGTTGGCCGGCAAGTCAGCGGCCGCGGTTAGTTCTCTGAAAATCGGGGCTATCGGTCCCGAGACGGCGAAGAGGCTTGCGTCGGCGGGAATCTCAGCGTCGCTAGTGCCGGAGCGCTATCAAGCCGAGGGTATCCTCGATGCGGTGAAACCGGAGACCATGAAGGGAAAGCGGGTGCTGATTCCGCGCGCCGCTGAGGCCAGAGAAATTTTACCGGAGACCTTGCGTGCCTGGGGCGCTTCGGTCGACGTTGTCATCGCCTATCGGACCGCGCGTCCCAATGTCGATGTCAGGCCGCTGGCCGAGCGGTTGCGCCAACGCAAGATCGATGTAATTACTTTCACGAGTTCGAGCACGGTGACAAATTTCGTCCGTCTCTTCGGCAACGAGAATTTGGCGGAGATCGCCGGCGCAAGCGCGATTGCCTGCATCGGACCGATTACGGCCCAGACGGTCGCGCAGCTGGGCGGTCATGCCGATATCGTGGCAGGGGAGTTTACGACGGCGGGGCTCACGCGCGCGATTGTCGAGCACTTCCGATCGAAGGTGCAATCGCCGAATCGTTCTGCCGGCGTCAGAGAGAGCTAGGCCTGGAGCGCCATATGGATTTTCCGATCTATCGGCCGCGCAGATTGCGGCGCAACCAAAAACTGCGAAACTTAATTCGCGAGACGACGATCGAGCCCAGAAATTTTATCTACCCGCTCTTTGTCGGGCCGGGAAAAGACCAGGCGCAGCCGGTCTCTTCGATGCCGGGGATTTTTCAGCTGACCGTGGACCGTGCCGTGCGTGAATGCCGGGAAGTCGATGCGCTCGGAATTCCGGCGGTGATATTGTTCGGTATTCCCGAGCGCAAGGACGCAAGCGGCAGCGAGGCCTGCGAGGACACAGGCGTCGTGCAACAGGCCATCCGCGCTATCAAAGAAACCATTCCTGATTTGCTCGTGATCACGGATGTCTGCCTGTGCGAGTACACCGATCACGGCCACTGCGGTGTGATCAAGAACGGCGATGTGGATAACGACGCTACGCTCGAGCTGCTCGCTCGCGAGGCGCTGTCGCACGCGCGCGCCGGCGCCGACATCGTGGCGCCTTCCGACATGATGGACGGGCGGGTCGCGGCGATTCGCAAGATTCTCGACGACCATGGCTTTGCCCAGACGCCGATCATGGCCTACGCGGCAAAATACGCGTCTGGTTTCTACGGTCCATTTCGCGAGGCGGCCGAGTCGACGCCGCAATTCGGCGACCGGCGTTCCTACCAGATGGATCCGGCCAACGCCGAGGAAGCGCTGCGCGAAGTCGAGCTCGATATTCGCGAGGGCGCCGATATCGTCATGGTGAAACCCGCGCTCGCTTACCTCGACGTGATTTATCGAGTGAAGCAGAAATTCGGCTATCCGGTGGCGGCCTACAACGTCAGCGGCGAGTATTCCATGATCAAAGCGGCGGGCCAGAACGGCTGGATCGACGAGCCGAGGGTTATGATGGAAATT
>JBOHVN010000237.1:0-44910 GCA_050735675.1 Binatia bacterium
CACTATCCATTGAAGATCTTGTACTTTACTATGACGAGTGTTCTCGGGACCTTGCTTTTGTGCGCCATATTCCCCCATGACCAGAGAATTGCTGTGTGTGCCGCGCCGGTTGCGCGGCACACACGCAAGACAGCAACAGTCCCTCGCCGATCAAACACGGATAGCTATGACGGCGCTTCCTGCTGCAGCAGTTTCTCGCGTGTTGGTTTTCGTCATCCGTCTCGGCAATCTCCTCGGGCTTGTTTACTATCGCATGTCATGGGCCAAGCGGGAGAAGAACGAAGAACTTCGAACACGTCAGACACGCTCGATCGAACCTACACGGAAGCGCGGCAGGAGTGAGATAAGTGAATTTAGGTAGGAAGTAAATGGTCGGGGCGAGTGGATTTGAACCACCGACTTCACGGTCCCGAACCGTGCGCTCTACCAAGCTGAGCCACGCCCCGACCCGCACAAACTAACACACGCTGGCGAGAAAACAAGCCGCGCTTGGCGCGGCATCTCGGATCGCAAATCTAAGATTTTCAAATGATTTACGAGCGGCGACTACAGCTGACCGGCGGCATGGCGCATCCGGCGGATGGTTTCGGCGTAGTTGGGAGTCTTGAAGATACCGGAACCCGAAACAATCATTTCACCGCCGGCGCGAACCACGCGCTCGATATTATCGACTTTGATGCCGCCGTCGACCTCGATCAAAACTGGCAATTTTCGCTGATCGATTATTTTTCGCGCTGCTTCGATCTTCGGCAGTACCTCCGGGATAAAAGCCTGGCCGCCGAACCCGGGGAAGACCGTCATCATCAAAAGCATGTCGATGTCGGTGAGATAGTCTTCAACCTTGCTCAACGGCATGTCGGGATTTACCGCAACCGAAGGTTTGGCGCCGAGCTCGCGGATTTTGTTTAGCGTGGCATGGAGATCGGCGCAGGTATCCGGATGAACCGAAATCCAATCGGCGCCGGCTTTGATAAATTCCGGCGCGTATTTATCGGGATCGGTGATCATCAGATGCACGTCGAGCGGAATCGTCGTGACCTTGCGCACCCATTCGACGACCACGGGCCCAATCGTGATGTTCGGCACAAAGTGGCCGTCCATGACATCGACGTGAAGCCAGTCGGCGCCGCCGGTTTCGACGGCGTAGATCTCGTCCTTCAGGCGGCTGAAGTCCGCGGAGAGAATCGACGGAGCGATTTTGACGGATTTCATTCAAGAAACCTTTCTCAGGCGCGCGGCAAAAAACCCGTCGGTGTTGTCGCGCTGCGGCAGCGCTTGAAAATATTCTCTCATCACCATGTGCCGCGCCTGTTGGGGAAGATAACGCGCGCCATCTTGCAACTCAAACTCGGGGTGCGCGGCGAGAAAGTTGTTGACGGTCTGTTCATTTTCATCACGTGTCAGCGTGCAGGTTGAATAAACAAGAATCCCGCCGGCTTTGAGATAGCCGGCGACACGATGAAGAATTTTTAACTGCAACGCGCTCAGGCGGCGAATGTCGTTCTCGTCTCGATGCCACTTGATTTCGGGGTGCGCGCGCAGCGTGCCCAAGCCGCTGCACGGCGCGTCGACCAATAGGCGATCGTAAGGCCCAGCAATGGATTCGGCGAATTGCTCGCCGGCATCGGCGCGCAGGACGCGCACCGAGTTGAGTCCGAGGCGTTGCATGTTCTGGCGAATCTTTTCAATCCCGCGCGCCGAGGTGTCGAGCGCAACCAGCTCGCCGCTATCTTTCATGAGCTCGGCGATATGCGTCGTCTTCCCGCCCGGCGCGGCACAAGCGTCGAGAATCCGTTCACCGGCCAGAGGCGAGAGCAGATACGACACGAGCTGGGAAGCTTCGCCCTGGATCTGAAAAAGTCCCTCGCCAAAGCCTGGAAGATTTTCAACGGCTCCGGCGGATGGCAGCAAAACCCCCTGAGGTGACCAGGGCGTTGGGGTCGCTTGGATACCGTCGCGTAAGAGGCGATCCGATAAATCGTCTCTGGTACACTTGAGGGAGTTTACCCGCAGTGTCACCGGCGTCTTTTCGTTGTTTGCGCGCATGAGCGCCTGCGCTTGGTCCGGGCCGAATTCGTCGAGCCAACGTTGAACCAGCCACTCCGGATGAGAATACCGGACGGCGAGGGAGGCGGCGGACATATCGCTCGCATTGGCGATATTCTCGCGCGCCTCTCCAATCAGACTGCGCAAAACGGCGTTGACGAATCCGGCGGCCCTCTGGCCACGATGCCGCTTGGCCAGTTCGACGGCTTCGTTGACCGCCGCGTATCCTGGAATGCGGTCGAGATAGAGTAGTTGGTAACCAGTGAGCCGGAGAAGATTCCGGATCAGCGCATCGGTCTGGGCCAGCGGGCGGCGCAAATGCCGGCTCAGCCGGTCGTCGATTGTGCCGCGCCAGCGCAGTGTGCCGTAAGTTAGCTCAGTGAGCAGGGCGCGATCGCGCTCATCAAGTTCGGCAGTTCTCAATGTCCGGTCGAGCAGGATATCGGCGTAGGCTTTTCGGATCTCGACTTTTAGCAGGATCTCAGCGGCGAGCCGGCGGACCGATTCCTTGGTTTTTTCAGCCGAGGCGATCACCGGCTTTGATCCTCGCCCCTTTGATAAATTCCGCGCCGGGAAGTCTCTTCTTGTTTTCGAGTTGAACCTCTTCCAAGCCGATGATGCCTGACGACGCCGCGATCCAAAGTCCGCCCGAGCCGGCGCGGACGACTTCACCCGGAGATCCCGTTGATTCTGCGGAGACAATCTTGGCGCGGTGCACTTTGAGTAACTTGCCCCCGGCGTAGGTAAAGCTGCCGGGCCAAGGATCGAGACCGCGCACGCGCCGTTCGATCTCGATTGCCGGGCGCGTCCAGTCGATTAACCCGTCGTCTTTTTTCAGCATCGGCGCAAGCGTGGCCAGACGCTCGTCTTGCTCCCGCGCCGGTAGGGTTCCTTCTTTGATTCCGCGCAACGTCTCCAACAACAGACGGGCACCGATGGGCGTGAGCTTAGATTGCAGCGAGCCGGTGGTTTCGTCGGGCGCCAATGCGATCGCTTCTTGCAGATAAATCGCACCGGCATCCATCTTCTCGGCGAGTTTCATAGTTGTCACGCCACCTTCACGCTCGCCGTTGATGATAGTCCATGCGGCCGGCGCTGCGCCGCGATACTTGGGCAAAACCGAGTAGTGGACGTTAACGCAGCCGTGCGGCGCCAAGTCGAGAATCGTTTTAGGTAGGATTCTGCCGTAGGCGACGACGACGATCACCTCAGGACGCCAATTACGCAGCACTGCAAGAAATTCCGGCGTTTTGATTTTTTCCGCGGCGATGACGGGGATTCCGCGGGCTTCGGCAAGCCGGCGCACGGGCGACGGCGAGGTTTTCTGGCCGCGGCCGGCCGGACGGTCGGGCCGGGTGACAACGCCGGAGACGGCGTCGGGTCCGGCGAGTAGCTTCTCCAGGGTATCGGCGGCGATCTGGGGCGTTCCCATAAAAACGATCGGCCAACTCGTGGACATTGAAAACCTGTCGGGATTTTAGGAGTGGCGAGCAGGCTGCTGAAAAAGACTCATATGCCGATCGCCCTGAGCATCGTCGAAGGGTGCGCTCGATCGCCTCGCATTTTTTCGTGTTCGTGGTTCGTGCTCGTGTTTCACGGACACGATTCCGATGGCGGCGCGCCTCGCCGCTGAGATCTTTTTGAGCAGCCTGCATTCAGAGTTTTTCAGCAACCTGCTAGTGAAAAAGCGCGCGCTGAAACTCAGATCATCACCCGCGGGCTTTCTTTGGGCGGTTCGACCCCGGTGCGGAGCATTTTTTTGCGCCGCCGGGTATACAATTCGCGCTTGAGCCGGCTGATCCGATCGATGAAAAGTTTGCCGTCGAGATGATCGATTTCATGCTGCAGAGCGACCGCCAGCAGACCCTCAGCGGCAATCTTCACTTCCTTTTCGTGTTCGTCCCGGGCCACGACTTCAACCTGCGCCGCGCGCCGCACTTCAGCGGTAAAATCAACCACGCTCAAGCAGCCTTCTTCCCAGACGACTTCGCCCTCGGCGCGGGTGATCACCGGATTGATCAGCTTGTATACCTGTTTGCCGGGATTTTCGTGGTCGATGTCCAATACCAGAATACGTTGTGACACGCCGACTTGCGGCGCGGCCAGTCCGACCCCTGGCGCGGCATACATAGTTTCGAGCATGTCATTGACCAATGTGACGGTTTTAGCGTTGATGTTCTTAACCGGCGCGGCCGCTCTGCTGAGCATCGGTGCGGGATATTTTAGGATTTCCAAAATCGCCATATCGCAAGGAAATTCATAACATACTGTAGGGATCGACATCAATGTGGAGGCGCACGTTGGGGGCTCTCGGGAACAAATCGCGGGCGTGGCGCGCGAACTCCAACAATACCGCGCTTTGCTTGCCTCTGAGTAGAAGTTGCCAACGGTAGCGGTTTCTGAGCTTCTCGATCGGCGCCGTGGCGGGTCCAAGCACTTCGATGTGGTCACGGTACTTCAGTTTGCGCCCCTGCAGTTCGCGTAACTCAGCCGCCAGAACGTGGGCTTTTTCTTCTACTTCGGCAAGCTTGGGGCCGTCCAGGCGCAGATTCACCAGCCGGCCGAATGGAGGATAGTTGAGCGCGCGGCGAAACTCGCTCTCGGAGTGAAAAAATCCTCTGTAATCGTGCGCCACCAGATGTTGAATAGCATAATGATCCGGCGCGTAGGTCTGCACGATCACCCGTCCGGGACTATCGCCCCGCCCGGCGCGCCCGGCCACTTGGCTGAGGAGCTGGAAAGTGCGCTCGGCGGCGCGAAAGTCGGGCAGATTCAAGGAAAGATCCGCCAGTAACGCGCCCACCAGGGTGACGCCGGATATGTCATGCCCTTTCGTGACCATCTGGGTGCCGACCAGGATGTCGATCTCGCCTCTCTCCCAGCGCCGGATGATCTCTTCATGGGAACCGCGCTTGCTTGTCGTGTCGCGGTCCATCCGCGCCACGCGCGCCCGGGGGGCCAACTGTTTGAGCGCCTGTTCGACTCGTTCTGTGCCGCTGCCGATTCCGCTAAGCGAGGCGTTTTGACATTGGGGACAGATGTCCGTGTGGGGCCGACGATAGTTGCAGTGATGGCAGGAAATTCGCTGCTGCTTTAGGTGCAGGGTCAACGTAACGCTGCAGTACGGGCAACGCCACACGTAGCCGCATAAACTACACTGAACGAAATTGGCAAAACCACGGCGGTTTAAAAAGATCAAGGTCTGGCGGCCGGCTTGCAGGTTCGCGGTCAGCGCCTGCGCGAACGGCGCGGAAATTAGTCGTCGATCAGGGGGATCTTTGCAGTTCGTGGTCGGCGCCGCTTTCCCCGGCCCGACGAACGAATCGGGATTAAACTGCGTGCGTAGATCGATCGCTTCGATCGGCGGTAGGGGTCGTTGCTCGACCCGCCGGGTAATTTCGAGGAGCCGATAACGGCCCTGCCGGCAATTTTCATAGCTCTCGAGCGCCGGCGTGGCCGAGCCCAGAATGACCGGACAATCGAGCAGCTTGCCGCGCACAACCGCGACGTCACGGCCGTTGTAGCGCATTCCTTCCTCTTGTTTGTAAGAAGCATCGTGCTCCTCGTCGACGATGATCAGCCCCAGCTCGGGGACCGGCGCGAACACCGCTGAGCGGGCGCCGGCCACGACATCGACATCACCGCGCGCGATCCGGCGCCACTGTGCCCAACGCTCGGCGCCGGTAAGGCCACTATGGAGCACGCCGACCCTGTTCGGGAAGCGAGCGTTGAGACGATCCAACAGTTGCGGTGTCAATGAGATCTCCGGGATTAGCACCAGACTGCGCCGGCCAAGCTCGCTGGCGCGCTCCATGGCGCGAATGTAGACTTCGGTTTTGCCGCTGCCGGTCACGCCGTGTAGCAAGAAGGTTTCAAAACCGCCAGCCTTGATGCGACCGAGGATTGTCTGGTACGCGCCGTTCTGCTCGGTCGTCAAAACGAATCTAGCCTGGGCGAGATTCGCCTCGTGATCCGCGGCGCAAGATGGCTCTGTTCCCCGGCGCCTGTGTTTCGGCATGCGCTCTTGAATTTCAAGCGCGCCCAGTTTTTCCAGGCGCGCCAACGACCGGCCGATGGATTGCCCGGCGAATTTTTTTGTCAAGGTTTCGACACTCAGCTTACCTCTGTGGCGATTGACCGCGCCGAGGATTTTTTTTGCTAGCTCATCGGCGATAGTCAAGTCCACCCGCTTGAGGACAACGCTCTTGTGGCTCTGGCGGCGTGAATTCGGCGGCAGCATGGTGGCCAAGACTTCACCGAGCGAAGTCAAATAATATTGGGAAATCCACTGCGCGAGCTTGAGCAGATTTTGGTTCAGGATCGGCTGATCGTCCAACTGATCGACGATCTCCTTGGTTTGCGCCAACGGAGTTTCTCCAAGAAAATCCAGGACGATTCCAGTGACGATACGTTTTTGCAAGGGGATTAGAACCCGGGCGCCGGGAGCGATGCGATCTTTGAGCGGCTCGGGGACGGCGTAGATGAGAGGATCTCTGAGCGGCGCAGGCACGACGATCCGCGCGAACTTTGGTGCCGGCCTCATCGCTGCACTTGTATCGGCCGACCTCGCGAAAAGCAAATCTGCGACAAATTTTACCTACTTGAACGATTTTGTCCGGCGTCGACGCTCAGTGACCGCTATTTCCACACCGCTGTTTTTGAGAAACATTCAGATTATCTAGAAAGTTGCACCCAATTCAGCGGTTGATACGAGAAGCCGAAAGCTTGGCAACTTGTTTGCTTAATATTTTTTGTATCTCTTAGAACCATAATTAGCTATAATTGGCACAAAAATCCTTTGACTCGATTGGTTAAAAATCCGCACCTTGCGCTCTCTTCTAGCGGCGATGGGCCAAGAAAATAACGTCAAACAACTTCGCGAAGCGAGAATGCTTAGCAAAGCCGAGCTTGCCCGCTTGGCCGGTATATCGCCGCTGACCCTTGACCGGATTGAAAAAGGCAAGGAGTGTCGCTTGGCCACCAAAAGGAAAATCCTTTTGGCTTTGGGACTGACGATCGAGCAGAAGCACACTCTTTTTTGACCGATTTTCATGCCGCCGCTTTTAAAAAATTTCAATTTGGGTTTCTTAAATCCGCTGAGCGCCAAGGACGGCTACTTGGCCTTAGATATCGGCTCGAGTTCGATCAAAATGGTCGAAGCCGCCGTGGACAAGAGCGGTTATCGCCTTCTGAACTTGGGAATTTTGCCGCTGCCGGAAAATGCCATCCAAAACAATATGGTGGTGGATTCGAAGCCGGTCGTCGATGTCATTCGTCGATTGATCCAAGAGAACGGGGTCAAGTCAAAGCAGGTCATATCCGCCGTCCCGGGGCGCGCTGTAATCATGAAAAAAGTTCAGATGCCCAAGCAGGAACCCGCCGAGTTAGAGGCGAATATCGAATTCGAGGCGCAGAACATCATTCCGGATAGCTTGCAGAACGTCAATCTTGATTATCAAGTCTTGTTCGAAGCGGCTGATGGCAACAAGATGGATGTGCTGTTGGTCGCGGTCAAAAAAGAAATTATCAACAGCTACGTTGATGCCATCGAAGAAGCAGGTTTGACACCGTCCGTGATGGATGTCGATTACTTCGCCTTGGAAAACATGTATGAAGTGAATTACGCCGCGGAGGCGGCAAACGGTTTAGTTGCGCTAATTCATATCGGCGCACAGTATACCAGCATCACTCTCTTGCAAAACGGCATATTTGCCTTCACGGGCGATCTTTCGCTGGGGGGCGCTTATTTTACCGACAGCTTGGCAAGACAGCTCGGTATCACCGCCGAGGCAGCTGAAGCGTTTAAGACGACCGGCTCGCTTGACGGAAAAAACCAATTGGAATTCGAAGCGACGCTTCGGTCCACGTCCGAAGAGTTGGCGGAAGAGATCAGAAGAACGGTGAGCCTCTACGGCGCGGTTCCCTCTGAGGACGACGATGGACTAAAAACCATTTTCATGAGCGGCGGGGGTGCAAAGCTCGCCGCCTTGCGCATCCTGCTGGAAGAGCGGATGGGTGTGCCGGTCCACCTGAGTGAGCCCTTTCGAGCTTTTAGCGTCAACCGGAACCTCAATCGTGATTATCTCGCCGAATCGGCGCCCTACTTCGCCGTCGGAGCTGGATTGTCGATTCGGAGACCAGACGACCGATGATTCGCATCAATCTTCTCCCGATCAAACAACTTCAGGCCGAGGTCACGCGCCGGCGGGAGATTATTATCGCTTCGGTTGTTTTGGGCTCTTTGCTGGTCGGGCTGCTCGGCACCTATCTGTATCAATCGTATCAGCTCACGCAGCTGGAAAAAGAGCTTGCAGGGCTGCGCGCCGAGCTCCAGGCGCTTAACACAAAAGTCAAGGAAGTTGCTGACCTGCAGATCAAGATTAAAGACCTGCGCGGCAAGCAGAAGATCATCGAGGAGCTGAACGGCAAGAAGACCGGGCCGGTGCTAGTGATGGCGAGTCTTTCACGCGCGACTCCGGCGAGTCTGTGGCTTACCGACCTGCGAGAAAGCGGTGGCAGTGTGACGATGAATGGCTTGGCGGTCGATAACGAGACAGTGGCGGATTTCATGAGATCGCTGGCCGCCTCGAGACACTTCAGAAACGTCGAACTGGTGGAGACCACCCAGGGAGTAGGTCCAACTTCGGGGCTAAAAAAATTTTCAATCAAGACGCGGGTGATTTACCGTCCCCCGGACGCCCGGCCGTCCGATGCTAAAACCAAGGGTGCCCCGTCCGTGACAAACAAGGGGAAAAAGGGTTGAACGAATTACTCGATAATCTGCTTGAGCGATCGGCGGGTCAAAAAATCGGCATCCTAGCCGTAACGCTCATTCTGATCGCGGCGCTCTATTATAGTTTTTTGTATGTTCCGCAGGCGGATGCATTGGCCAAATTGGCTGACAGTGTGGAAATCGCGCGCAATGAAAAAATGGTGAAGACACAGAAGTCGGCAAACCTCGTGCGCTTGCGCAGGGATCTGCAACGGCTCGATGCCGAACTTAAAACCGCGGTGGCGCAGCTTCCTGACAAAAGAGAAATCGCCGAGCTTCTCAGCGGCATTTCGGCAAAAGCCCAGCAACTGGGGCTCGATGTCTTGGTGTTTCGACCGCGGCCCGAAGCCTTGCGGGATTTTTATGCGGAAGTGCCGGTCGATATTACCGTCAAGGGCAATTTTCACAATACGGTGAGTTTTTTCGATGAAGTCGGGAGATTGAGCCGGCTTATCAATATCGACAACATTGGTTTCAAGAATCCGACGGTCAACGGCGATAAGGTCATGCTGGAGACGACCAGTGTCGCGACCGCGTATCGCTTTCTGGACGAAGTCGAGCGCAAGAAAATCGCCGAGGAAAGGGCCAAAGCTGCAAAGGCGAAGCGCTGACGCTAACATGAGCAAGCAGCGACCTATCTCTCTGCTGATTTCGATCGCCTGGGTGGCGCTTTTCGCCGGCAGAGCTTTCTCTGCCGAGGAAGCCATTCGCACACCGTCGGGTCAAATGAAGGAAGCAGTCAACAAGCTCGGCAAGGCGCCGGCGACAATCGGGAAATCGCTGCAAGATTTGACCGATTCAGCAAAAGAAAAACTCCGAGAAGCCTTTGGCAGCAAGGCCAAGGCGGACGCGACGGCTGAACCGGTGGACTTTAATCTGCCGAAGAAATTGCCGGTACGGCCTGCTGCGCCGGTGGACATCCGAAACGACGGAGCCCGAGACCCATTTCGACCTATGACGCTGCCGACAAAAGTTGATAGCCGTCCGCGAGAGAACCTTTCGCCGCTCGAACGCTTGGAGCTAAGCCAACTGAAACTTGTCGGCATCGTCTGGGACATCAAGGAGCCGAGAGCGATGGTCGAAGATACCGCCGGTCTTGGCTACATCATAAAAGTGGGAACGCCGATCGGCAGCAAGGACGGCAAAGTAAGAGCGATCCATCGAAACGAAGTCGTGGTTGAAGAGTTTTACTCCGACGCTTACGGCGTGCGACGAAAACACGATGTCGGCATAAAACTGTTGGCGGAATAGCGAGCACAGCAAGAACGGAAACACCTTCATGGATGGTCTTGAATCGCGAATCAAAGCGGAGGCTTCAACACTCCTATCGATACTCGTTGCAGCCGGTGCGATTAACTTATTGGGTTGTTCGCTCGCCAATACCCCGTCAAAATCCTCGGCGACCCCCCAGGCCGCGGGACAAAGTTCCACGGTCGTAAAGCCGGCTCCAGCCAAATCTCAAAGTTCGGTTGAACCGAGTCCCGGCCTCCAAGAACTGACTGTTCGCGAAGAGCATGGCCAGACCATTTTACAGGTGAAGTTTGCCCAGCCGGTGACCGAGTACCGGCATTTTACGCTGCCGCAACCGTCTCGAATCGTTTTGGATATTCTCGATGACACGAACGCGGCGGCGTTAGCGGACGTTTTTCGAATCGATACAAGTCTCGTGTCAGCTTTACGATTGAGCGCGGGTGAAAAAAACCTGCGTCTGGTCGTAGAAGTTTCCGCCGCCACCGTTCCTTTGTACACCATCTCACCCGATGAGGGTGGACTCAAAATCATTGTCGGAAGCGCGGATCCCAGCATCAACGCGAAACGCAATACAGTTCTGGTCCGAGGCGGTCAACGCGTTGACGTGCGGCAAGCGGGGTCGACCTCAGGTGCCGAGACCCGAAAGCCGGCGCCGGAGTTGACCGGTGAAAAAACTTACACGGGTCAGAAAATTTCCCTCGATTTCAAAGATGCAGACATCAAGAACGTTTTTCGCTTACTCGCCGAAGTGAGCGGCTCAAACATTGTGGTCACAAACGATGTCAATCGCCGAGTTACTTTGCGGCTTGTGGAAGTGCCTTGGGATCAAGCCATGGACTTGATCATCGTCACGAATGGGCTTGCCAAAGAGCAAATCGGCAATGTCGTGCGTATCTCCACGGCAGGAACCATGAAGGCTGAGAAAGATGCCCTTGTGGCCGCGAAAAAAGCCAAAGAAGATCTGGACCCCATGCGGACGGTCTATTTCACGCTTAACTACGCAAAGGCAAAGGATCTCGAGCCCAAGATTAAGCCGCTTATGAGTAAGCGGACGGACGCGGCGCTGGTGGTCGACGAACGAAGCAATACCGTAATGGTTCGCGATATACAGAAATCGGTCGATGACATCAGCACGATGGTCGGAAAATTGGATTCACGAACACCTCAAGTCTTGATTGAATCCAATTTGGTTGAAACCACGCCTACTTTTTCCAGAGCCCTCGGCATGGAGTTGGACGGGCTGTTCAATAACAATCGTGTACTCGGCAGCTCGCGTTTCCTTGCAGGCAATCCCTTTTCGGGGGCTGCTGCTGGCGCTGACCCAGTTCTGCCGATTCCGAGTTCCGGATTTCGCTTCGGCTATTTTGGCAATAATATTCGGGCGATTCTTTCGGCTGCGGAAAACGAAGGGCAGGTAAAAATCATCTCACGCCCTTCGGTTGTGACTTTGAATAACGTTCCGTCGACGATTAAGAGCGAGCGAATTCTACGCATCGTTCTCCCGAGTTCTACGAACATAGCCAGCGGCAGTGGCGCTGCGGCCGGAACGGCGGTGGCGACAGAAAAGGTGCCGGTTGGGATCAACTTGACCGTGCTCCCTCAGGTTTCAAGCGATGGTTTTGTATTGCTCAACATCAAAGTCAAATCAAGCTCGCTGGCCAATTCACCGACGGTGGCTAGCGGAACCACCGTCGTGCCATTTGATGAGCTCAATCGCGAAGCAGAAGCCAACGTACTGGTGCGAGACGGTGAAACCATCGTCATTGGCGGTATTTTGAAAGATAGCGATATCAATTCGGAAAGCGGAGTGCCTTATCTCAAGGACATTCCGGTCCTAGGCTGGCTGTTTAAGAACTGGCGATTTCAGAAAGACTTTGAAGAGCTAGTGGTTTTTATCACGCCGAGGATTGCTTCAGCGGGTTCCGAAAATCTGCCGACCGCAGAGCAGCTTTGGCGAGAGCAGATCAGAAAAACCCAGGGTGAGCAGACATCTGCCGCGCCTGCTATCCCATAGCCTGCTGTAATTTCGCAAGAATTAAGATAGGATAGCCCGCATGTTGCGCTATCTCACGGCGGGAGAATCCCACGGCCCCTGTTTGACGATGATCATCGACGGGGTGCCGGCGGGTTTCCCTATCGAAATCGCCAAGATCAATCATGACCTCTGGCGCCGCCAGCAAGGCTATGGCCGCGGCGGCCGCATGCTGATCGAGAAGGACGAAGCGCAAGTTCGCTCCGGCATTCGCTGGGGGGAGACGATCGGCGCGCCGGTCGCTTTGGGCATTGAAAATCGCGACTGGAAGAACTGGACAAAGAAAATGTCCGCTCTCCCCGAGGATCGCGATGACAAGATCGCCGTTACCAAGCCGCGTCCGGGTCACGCCGACTTGAACGGTGTGCTCAAGTACGACCGCGCCGATGTTCGCGATATCCTCGAGCGCGCCAGCGCGCGCGAGACCGTTGCTCGAACGGCTGTCGGTTCTTTTGCCAAACAACTGCTCGCGCCTTTCGGTATTCGCGTCATGGGTTATATTCGCTCTATTGGCGGCGTTGCGGCCGATCTGAGCGGGCTTAGCTTTGACGAAATCTATGCGCGCTCGGAGGAGTCGCCGGTGCGCGCGGCCGATGGCGGAGCCGAAGAGAAGATGATCGCCTTGATCGAAGAGTGCAAAAGGGAAGGCAACACTCTCGGCGGCATCTTTGAAATCGTCACTTTGGGACTGCCGCCGGGTCTCGGCAGCCATACTCAGTGGGACCGTAAGCTCGACGGCCGCTTGGCCCAAGCGCTGGTGAGCATCCAGGCGATGAAGGGCGTGGAGATTGGTCTAGGTTTCGAGATGGCGCGGCGCCGCGGCTCTCAGGTCCACGATGAAATTTTTTTCGATCCCAACAAGATGGTGAGCGAAGGAACGCCGCGCATCGTGCCGACCGGCTTTTATCGCGGCAGCAACAATTCCGGCGGCACCGAAGGCGGCATGACCAACGGCGCCCCCCTGGTCGCGCGCGTCGCCATGAAGCCGATTTCCACTTTGATGAGCCCGCTGCAGTCGGTGGATTTGCGCTCCAAGCAGCCGACCGACGCTTCGGTCGAGCGCTCCGATGTATGCGCCGCGCCGGCCGCCGCGGTCGTGGGCGAGTCCGTGGTGGCCTTTGAGATCGCGAAAGCGTTTCTGGAGAAATTCGGCGGCGATTCTTTGAGAGAGATCAAGCGCAACTACGAAAGCTATCTCGAGCAGATAAAAAGCTACTAGCCCTTTGCCAAAAGCTCAGCCACGAAACATCGCGCTGATCGGTTTCATGGCGGTCGGAAAGAGCGCCGTGGGACGAAATCTCGCCAGGAGATTGCAGCGCCGCTTTGTCGATCTTGACCGGCTAATCGAGAAAGCCGAAGGAAAAAAAGTACGGGAGATTTTCGCGGCTAAAGGTGAAGCTTATTTTCGCCACTTGGAGAAGCGAACGCTGCAAGAGGTCTTGCAGCAACAAGGGCAAGTGATCGCCACCGGCGGCGGCGTCATCATGGATGATGAAAACCTCAATCTGCTGCGGCAGCAGACGACTTTGATCGGTCTGGTGGCTTCCATCGATACGCTGCTGGCCAGAGCGGGAAATGCTTCGAAGCGTCCTTTGCTCAAGAGCGGCGATCGCCGCGGGCGGGTCGGGGAACTGATGCGGCAACGCGAAACCAGATACGGCCAGGCCCACTTCACCGTCGATACGAATAGTCTGACCATGGCGCAGGTAGTGGATAAAATCATCGATAGGCTGAATGCCGAGAACGACCCGCATGCAAACGTTGACCGTTAATTTGGGCGATCGTTCTTACCCGATTCACGTCGGTGAGAATATCCTCGATCGCCTCGGCGGATTTCTCGATGGGGTCAACCTCCGTGGCAAGGCGGCCATTATCAGCAATCCCGTGGTTGCGCAGCTTTACTTGGACCCGGTTCATGATGCGCTTAGCCAATGCGGCTTTGAAGTCACGCCGATTCTTATCCCCGACGGTGAAGAGCACAAAGATCTCAACTCGCTGGCGGCCATCTACGATGGCCTGGTTAAAGCGCGCTTGGAGCGAAAATCCTGCGTGCTGGCGCTCGGCGGCGGCGTTGTTGGCGATCTGGCCGGCTTTGCCGCAGCGACCTATTTGCGCGGTGTTCCTTACGTTCAGGTGCCCACCACATTGCTGGCACAAGTCGACTCGAGCGTCGGCGGCAAGACCGGGGTCAATCATGATGATGGTAAGAATTTAATCGGCGCTTTCTACCAACCCAAGCTTGTCCTGATCGATGTGGCCGTGCTGCGGACGCTGCCGCGCCGGGAGCTCGTCGCCGGACTTGCCGAGGTCATCAAGTACGGCATTATCGAGGACCCCGCGTTGTTCCACCTGTTGGAGGAAAAGATCGAGCGTTTACTCGGAGTAGACCGGGCTTTTCTGATTGAAGTCATTGCCACTTGCTGCGCGATTAAAGCCCGAGTGGTCGAACAAGATGAACGCGAGGACGATTACCGCGCGGTGCTCAACTTCGGCCATACCATCGGCCATGCTCTGGAAGCCGCGACCGGTTACCGGCAGTTTCTTCACGGCGAGGCAGTGGGCGTGGGTATGGCGAAGGCCGCAGCGCTTTCGCTGAAACAAGGGTTCGGTGATCGGAAAAGCGTTGACCGGATCATTCAATTGATCCAAAAAACTGGCTTGCCGACCGAGATACCATCGACTGTGTCGATCACGAATTTGCTTCAAGGCATGGAAGTGGACAAGAAGGCTGCGGGCGGCAAAATTAAGTTCGTGATGTGCGACGGTATCGGCAACCCCCGTTTTTACTGGCTGGCGCCCGCCGAGATCGCTAGCGGCTTGGGCGCATAGTTTGCACCGATTGTTCCGCAGGCGAATAGGAACCACCGATGGCGAGGAAGAAAAAGATCTTGGTGCTCAATGGGCCGAATCTCAATTTGCTCGGTAAGCGCCAGCCCGAGATCTACGGCCACCTGACGCTCGAGCAGATCGATCAAAAGGTGCGCGCTCTCGCTAAAGAGCTCGCTGTCGAGATCGAGATTCGCCAGTCGAATCATGAGGGCGAGATCGTCACCTGGATTCAAGAAGCGCCCAAACAATTCGGCGCGATCGTTATCAATCCGGCGGCATACACCCACACGAGCATCGCCATGCGCGACGCAATTACCGCCGCCGGCATTCCGACGATTGAAGTTCATCTTTCAAACATTCACAGACGCGAGCCGTTTCGGCGCCATTCGCATATCGCGGAAGTAGCAGTTGGGCAGATCGCGGGATTCGGCGTGAACAGTTATCTTCTGGGAATTCGGGCGGCAGCTGAATTAATCCAGGAATAGCGAACCCGTATCGAAGTTTTTCGCTTTCATTTCTTCGATAATTCTTTGCCGTTCGTTTTCAACCTGATTCATTTGACTTCTTAGGTCGCTGAGTTCTTTCTGCTTTTCGGAATATGCGGGCGGCGGATTTAACGAAAACGGCGGACTCGTGGCGTTGCTGCCGCTGGGCAGTCCTTGCGCGCGGAACTGAGCATCGCGCAGGCGCGACAACAAATCTTCCTGATGTCCCCTGAAGGCTTCTTCGGTCGTAAAAAACTGCGGTTCCGAGCCGGTGTTTCCGCGCGTGCGGGCCGCATATTGTTCGCGCAGTTCCTGCAGCTGCGCGGTGAGTTCCTTGACCTTCTGTTGATAGACTTTTTCCTCGGCTGCCCTTTTGGCGCCCGGTGTTTCCGCGGGTGCGACTGGCGGCGCGGCTGGTTTTGAGTCAGCCGGTTTCGTTGTTGCCTCCGACTGTTGCGGAGCCCTCGCCGGGCTAAGTTGATCGACGGCAAGGCTTGTTGCCCTCGTCCGGTCGGCTTGGCCGGCACGGCGGATCGCTTGCACCTGCGCTTTGCTTATTCCAATCTCGCCGCCTAGTCCGGAAAATTTGATCATCGAACCTTCTTCGCGGTAACTTTGCACGGTAATTTGCCGGCCGTTTTTCAACTCTAAGACATATTGTGCCTCAGCCGCGCCGAGCCATGCGATCAAGCAAACAAACGCCAGGACAAACTTAATCTTGCGCATGGAACGACTATAGCACGGGGCGCGATTCCGCGATATGTCTGGTTACGTCGTTTTCGTTGAAGTCTCTTCCACGCTCAATCCAATCATGGTAGCGTTTCGACTGCAGAGCGGTGAGCGCCATGTATAAAAATCCCTTTGGTTTTTTCGCTCTTGTCGGCTTTTTTCTATTGGGTATGAAACCCGCTCTAGTGTCGCCGGCCGAGCCCCGCGTGCAAATTCTCTCTCCCACCGACGGAAGTCGAATTACCCAGGACAAAAACTCTATCTTGGTCAGCGGCAAAGTCGTGCGCGAGACCGGCCGGTCGGCAAATGTCGACATTTTTTTAGTCATCGACGTCTCCGGCAGCACGGCGATGTACGCGGGGGCCGATTTAGGCGAAGCCGATCAGCCGCCTGAGAGTTCCGGTTTCAGCCCGCCGCAGATCATTATCGGCGGCATGAATGTCGGTAAGCCGCCGCTGCGCAATCCGAGAAATTCGATCCTCGCGGCGGAGGTCGCCGCCGCGCGGCGCTTGTTGATTCAGCTCAACGCCGAGACCACGCGGGTGGGGGTATTGACGTTTAGCGAGGGGGCAAAACTGTTGCAGCCGCTGACGCATGATTTCGAGCAGGTTCGGCGTATCCTGACCGACGTCCTTCGCGGTGGGCCGTTCGGCGGCACCAATATGGTCGAAGGCATTCGCATGGCCACCGCCGAGCTATTCGGCTTGGGCACGAGTGAAAAAAGAATCGATGCGATAAAGGTCCAGTTTCTTTTAACCGACGGTTTTCCGTCACTGCCGATCGGCGGCGGCAAAAGAGCGACTCCCCAGGATACCGATCTGGCGATCAACGCGGCCAGGTTAGCCGCCAAGGCGGGGATCAAAGTGCATGTTTTCGCCTTGGGAGCCGAGGCACTATCGTATCCGCGCGCCGCGCTCGGCATTGCCCGCGAGAGCGGCGGAACCTACACGCCGGTGGTGCGGCCGGCGGACGTGCTCGCCGTGCTCGAGAATATATCCGTGGTGGGCGTCGATTACGTGCAAGTCGTCAATCAGACAATCGGTCAAAAAGCGTCGCATCTGCGGCTGGCGGCCGACGGATTTTTTTCATCCGCCGTGCCGGTGGTGGAAGGACGCAACCAGATCGATGTCCTGGCGCGCGCCAGCGACGGCTCCAACGGCCGTCATTCGATCACGGTCTATTATCAATCGGGAACGCGCAAGTCGCTGGAGCTCGAGGTATTCCTGGAGAAGGAAAAAAAGCTGCAGTTGGAAGTGGAGCGATTAGGCAAAAGTGCGGCTGAGATCCAGCGTGAAGTCGAGCGCAATCGCCAGGACAGCCTCGGCCGGCCATCGCAACAGCCGCCGCCGACTGATGGGCCGCCACGCTAGGAAGCGAAGCGCGGAGGGCAAAGCGCATGGCGTATAGGGCTACCGATCGCCCAAGTGCGGTGATTTTTTCCCCATGCTCCGCGCGCTATGCTCTCCGCTCTTTCGATTCCAGAAATAATTTAACGGATTTTCCGCTCGACTTCGGCGGCGATGGCAATCTCCGAAGCGCCGGCTCGCTTGATCATCGACATCACCTTGACGGTGTCGCCTAACAGAACATCCTTGTCGCCGCGCAGAATGACGGTTTTGTCGGCGCTTTTGCTCAGCGCCTCTTGCAAGGTTTTTTCAAAGGCTGCTTCGCTCACCAGTTTTTGATCGACAAAGATTTCGCGCTTGGGAGTGAGCGTCACGGTTGTGCCGCGCGATTCGGACTGGGTGGCAACGGCCTTCGGCAAGTTGACCTTGCCGCCGGACTCGATCATCGCCGAGCTAGTGATCATGAAAATAATCAACAGCACGAGAAATATATCAGTCAAAGGCGTGATATTGATTTCGGCGACGATTTCGGATTCTTCGTTACCGCCGAGCGGGGTCATAGCCATCGAAGTACCTCAGGCGCTCAGAGTTTGCAAAATCTTGCCCACTTGAATGCGAAATAAGCCGTTGAGCGTGGCGATGCGAGTTTGAAAGTAGTTGTAAAAGATCAGCGCGATGATCGCGACGCCAAGTCCGAGCGCGGTCGCGACCAGGGCCTCGGAAATGCCGGCGGCGACAACCGCGAAACCACCGGTGCCGGCAACCGCCATGCTCTCGAAGGACTTGATAATTCCCACAACCGTTCCCAATAGACCGATAAACGGCGCGCTGCTGGCGACGGTGCCGAGGATCCAAAGATGCTTTCTTAATTTCTGGGTCTCTTCGAACATCGCCTCGTTGGCGACCGTGTTGGCGAGATCCGAACGCGCGCCGGGATCTTTTTCCAAGACGCTCAAAAAAATTCTCCCGGCGGGGCAGTGCGAGTTTTGCCTGGAGATGGCGATCGCCAGATCTCTTTGGCCCTTCTTGAGGGGCTCGAGGAGCGACTCGGTAATCCTCAGGGTGAGCGAGCCGATATTCTTAAGCGACCAAAGCCGTTCGAATATGATCGTGAGGCTGATCACGGACATGATGATCAGAGGGTAGGTGGCGATAGCGCCTTGGTGAATTATTTGGATGAGATCGAGACCGTGCGGCTCCATGAAAATCCTTCGAGTTTTTTCGCTGATGTTTATCTTAATTGAAATTTATTGCAATTAAATGGCTCGTTCGCGGCGCGCGCGCAGCATGAAAACTAGCCGCGCACGCCGATGGTGACCGTGAACTGCATGCGCAAGGGGGTGTTGGCGAGGTCTTTCAAGCCTTCCGGGATTGGCGCGAACGGCGCAGCGCGCTTCATCGCCTCGACGGCGCTGGCGTTCATTCTTGCGTCGGTTGATTCGAGAACTTCGGATTGAACGAGTCTTCCGGCACGGTCGAGCGTGAACAGAATCGCGACTTTCTGGACTCCGGAAACGCCGTCCGGGAATTTCCAAACCGACTCTACCCGCTTCTTGAGTTGACTCAAATACTGGTTGTAGTCGGCGCTCGATAGACCTCTTAGACCTGTCATGCTGCCGCCGCCCGTGCCGACGCCGGTTCCTCCGCCGGCTATACCCGTGCCGCTCGCTCGCCCGCCGGGAACTCCGTAAGGACCGGTCGCCGTTCCCGCGCCTTTGAGCGCGCCGGGAATTTGTGTGCCTTCCTTGGTGAGCGCCTTGATTCCCGCCGGGTCGGCGGCGCCCTTGAGGGCTGCCAGTCCGCGCTGATTCGCTTCGAGATCCGCAGCGGCGGGAAGATGGGTTGGCGCCTTAGTCGGTAAGTGTACCAAGGAGTCCGGCGAAGTCTCGTTGACGTTCACGGATTCAGAACTCGTGTTGGCCGCCAGCATTTTCGGTCCGGGTAGTGTCACCGGCTTGGGTAGTGGCGGGGCTTCGACGGGCTGGTCGTTTGGAACCGAAGTTTCAAGCGAGCCGCTGGCTAATTTTCCGCTGCGCTCAAGGGGTGCGACGGGCGTAGCCAATTTCGGCATGGTTCGTGGCCCGCCGGAGCCCACGACCGGGCCGATACTCTTGTTGCTCGAACCACCGTCAGTGACTTCCAATAGCTGGACTGAAATCGGCGGATCTTTCTCGCGTTTGACAATCGTCATTGTCGCGGCGCGCACTGCGAGCATGAAAAGCAGAGTATGGAAAAGCACCGACGGTATAAGAAAGGGACTGCGGAAGAGAGAGAGAATTCCCGATTCTTCCCAATCGGCGGAACTCTGGTGGATCATTTCAACTGCCTGGAACCGAGACTTGGCTCAACTCCGCGGAGGGTGCGGGAAGCTGTTCTTTTTTCGACAAAATTTCGAGTCCCACCGCGCTCACGTCGCGGCGCACGAGGCGGCCGTTTTCAAAATAGGACCACAGATCCGGGATACCGTCGCTATTGAGATCGCGTTCTTCTTTGAGAACAATTTCACCGTCTCTCTGCGCGTCGTAATAGATCCAGAGATCCGCCCGCCCGCCGCCGCTCGAGTCGCGTTCGACTTTGGCAAGCCGTCCGTCTTGATAGGTCGCGCGGTAGGTCATGCCCCCGCGACCGGACTCATCGCGCTCTTCGCGCGCGATCCTATCGTTGTCGTAAAAATAAACCGTGTCCGGTCGCCCCAAGTGTTTGGTGTCAACTTCGCGCCGCATCATTTTGCCGTCTTTGAAATAGCTCCAGGTATCAACACGGCCATCGGCCTTGCTCGCCTCTTCCTGGCGGATGATTTCATCCGGCTTTTGCGGGTCATAATAAATCCATAGGTCCGGCACGCCGTCGCCGTTGACGTCTCTTACGGCGACGTTCTTAAACGGGCTCGGCGGCGGTTGCGTAACCGGCGGCCCGGGCAATGACGCCAGGTTGGTACTCTCCTGAGGACGTTTGGCGGGCGGCGACGTGTTGCTCGATGGCGCTTGTTGCGCCTTGCCCGCAGCCGAAACCGGTTCGACCGTGGGGGCATCTCCCGAAGCTGGCGGCGCCGCGCTGGCAATCTGATTTTCCAGCTCTCTTTGGCGCGCCAACTCTTGCTCGATGGCGGCTTCGAGCTGCTGGTCTTTCTTTTGTTCCGTGTGAATCTGACTATTAATTTGGCCGAAATGCGAATCAGCGGTGAACAAACCGGTAATCAGCCCGATCACCAAACCACCGCCGGCGCCGTAGGGCCCGGCGATCGAACCGCCCATGATAACACCTTCAATCGCTTTGCTCCAAGCGTGTTGCCAACGCTGCGAGCCGGTCACTTCTTGCGGTTGCGAGGTGGCGGCCGGGATCGCGCTCGGGTTGGGTTGGGGATACTGCGATGAGCCGGCGGGATATTGCACCGGCACCGGATTGCAGGCGCAAAGCACGACCAGATGCGTCAGCAGAAATAAGCCGAATCGCCTTTTCATCGGTTACCGACCCGAAGCGAAAATCTTACTTTATTTCAGTGCCGGACTCTAGCCCATAGCGGACTCGCGTAGCGCGCGTCTCAGGCGGGTCTGCCGGGCCGGAAATGGCCGCGTTTTTGAGCTCCCTTTCAACTTCCGCAAATGGCTCCGAGCGGCGTAGCGGTTCGGCATTTTCCACCTGTTCTTGACTGACTACCTCGCCGCCTTTGAAAACGTAGCGCGCCGTGACTTTGCCCTCGTACTTCTGATCCTCGAGCTGTTCAGCGCGCTCGCCATCGTGAAACTTAACCCAAACGTCGACGCGCCGATCGCCGTTCGTGTCGCCCTCTTGGGCGATGATCTGGTCGTTTTCATAAAAAATTCTGAGATCAAACACGCCGTCGCCGTTAGTATCCCGCTCTTCGCGGACTAATTGATTGTCCTGGTAATAGTACAGCGTGTCCCATTGACCGGCTCCCTTGGTATCGCGCAAGCGGCGCGTGAGACGGCCTTGGGAAAATAATTCAATCAAATCCATGCGGCCGTGCCGCGCGGTATCTTCTTCGCGGCGGACGATCTCATTGCCGCGGAAAAATATGATCCGGCCGATTTTGCCGTCGCCGTGCAGATCTTCTTCTTGTCTCACCAGCCGGCCATCCTGGTAGTAGCCCCACAGATCGATTTTTCCCACATGCTTGCGATCCAGATCTTTTCTGACAAGCTGACCGTTCTCGAAGTAGGAGAAACTATCGGGCTTGCCGTCGCCGTTGGTATCTTCTTCCACCCGGCTGATTTTGCCGTCTTTATAATGTACTTGGCGCGCCGGTTTGCCCGCTGAATTGCTGGCCTCTTCACTGCGTACCGGCTGGCCACTCTCATAATCAATCCACAGGGTCGGTTTTCCGGAGCGATCGGTGTCTTGACCCTTGCGTTCGATTTCGCCTTTGGCGTTGAAGTAGAGCCAGGTATCGATCTGGCCGTCATTCTTGCTCGCGATCTCCTGGCGCACGGGCTTGCCGGCTTCATAATAGATGACGATATCCGGTTTACCGTCAAAATTAACATCGCGCTCGGCGCGCTCGGTCTGCGCTTGGCTGTCGTAGT
This sequence comes from Binatia bacterium, assembly GCA_050735675.1. Lineage (GTDB taxonomy): Bacteria > Desulfobacterota > Binatia > UBA9968 > UBA9968 > DP-20. The sequence goes on from JBOHVN010000237.1 coordinate 22,035, forward strand.
AAATCGAGCGGTCCATCTTGCCGTCGCCGTTGGTGTCTTGGTCTTGGCGAATCACCGTGCCGCGCTCGTTATAGTGAAAACTTGCGACCGGTTGTTGGGCATGCAGGGCCGCGGCCGATAAAAATGTTGCGGCAAGAGTGATACCGGCGGCTTTTGAAAGGTGCTTCATCGCTTGTCTAGCATGAACGCGAGACAGGCTCGTTAGGAGTTGGCTGCGCGCGGTGGGTTCTTTGGCGCTGGCCACTCTCGCTAGGAGCATTGTCGGCGTCGTTAGTCGATTTCTTAAATCCTCTGATCGCTGCGCAATCGATTTGCCGAACTCAGGAATCTTGCTCGGGCCGAAAATGAGCAAAGCGACGACAACAATTACGGGAAGCTCCGAGGCGCCGAGACTCCGATCCTAATAACCCTCCGCTGGGGTCAATAATCACGCTACGCGAGGGGGTTGGTGAAGTCAACGCGTGAAATTTGCAGCGATAAACTGACGAGCATGTGACAATACCAATGGGAGGATCGCGCCACAGCGCGCTCGTCAGCTTGGCTAAGCACTTGAGCCGGGGACGGCAACTTGCAAAACGGCGATCATCAGGTAAACCTGGATGCGCAACTCCATTCCGAGCCCGGCAGTGACGATCGACCCCGACACCTCAGCAACTAAGTTACTCGGTCCTAACGCGCTGCCGACATCCGCGCGTTGGCTATCCTGGTTATTGTCGGCGGCCCTTATCGCTGTCTTGTTCTATCAACTCGGTTCGGCGGCTTTATTCGAACCGGACGAAGGCCGCAACGCCGAGAAGGCGCGAGAAATCCTCGTGCTCAATGACTGGGTCACGCCGCATGAAAATTTTCACCCTGTTCTGGATAAGCCTATTCTACTTTACTGGCTGATCGCGCTTGCTTATTGGCTTTTCGGTGTATCCGAGTGGGCGGCGCGGCTGCCATCAGCGTTGGCCGCGTTGGCTTGTATCGCGCTCGTTTACCGTTTTGCTCAACTGCGATGGGGGCGCTGGGTGGCGTTATGGAGCGCTCTGATTTTACTTACCAGCGTCGAATTTTTTGTGCTTGCCCGGATCGTCATCTTCGACATCACGCTGACGTTTTTTCTCACGCTGGCATTATGTTCCTTCTATGCAGCGGCTCATGCCGAGAGCGCCAGGCAGCGACGCATTAGGTCTATAGCCATGTACTTGGCTTTAGCCGGCGCCACGCTAATCAAAGGTCTTATCGGCCTGGCCGTACCAGGAATCGTGATCTTTTTCTATCTCCTACTGAGCAAGCAGTGGGGGGTGCTGCGGCGCATGGATCTAATCCCGGGAGTCGTGCTGTTTCTCGCAATTGTTTTACCCTGGTATCTCGTAGCCGAGGAGCGCAACCCCGGTTATCTGTACTACTACTTTTGGGAGGAGCACTTCGGCCGGTTTGCCACGACAGAGTTCGAGCGCGCCCAGCCCTGGTATTATTTCATTGGGGTTGGCTTGATCGGGTTTTTTCCATGGACTTTACTGCTGCCGCTGGTCGCCAAGAAAACTTGGCAAGAAAAGTTTGATGACAGGACTCTCTATCTGATTCTCTGGGTCGTTGTGCCGTTTCTGTTTTTCTCGGTTTCGAAATCGAAGTTGCCGCACTATATTCTGCCGATCTTTCCGCCGTTGGCGATGCTCGCGGCGTCGGCCCTGGTTCGGCTGTACCAAGAATCCCCGGCGAAATTACAATTCGCTTTGTCGCTCACGTGGTGGTCTCAGACCGTCACGGCGCTCTATTTGGCCGCGGGTTCGTTTTTCCCGGGAATTCTTGCGCGCCAAATTCGCACCAGCATAAGCGATCTGGCCTATTTCGTTTGGATCTACGCCGCGCTTTCGGCGGCAATGCTCGCTTATTTAGCCCGCAAGACCTCCGGGCAGCCACCGCGCCAACGTCAACTCTATGTCTTGCAAGGTCTAAGCTCGTGCTTCTATCTCGCCTTCGTCGTCCAGATGATAATTTCGATCTCGCCCGATCGTTCCGCTAAGGCGATCGCGGCAAAGACGCTGCCACGGCTGACGGCAACGACACAAGTGGCATATTACGATACCTATCTTGCCGGCCTGGCTTTTTACTTGCGCAGCGAGCGACCGCTTTGGGTGGTTACCCATGAGAAAAAGAAACGCACTTATTTGGGCAACTACTATGCGGTCGGCAAACGCGCGGACCCGGTGAGCGCGTGGGGAACCGTTATCATCGACTTCGAGGAATTTCGTGAGCGCTGGAAAACCACCAAGGAGCCGCTCCTGATCATCGTCAAGGAAAAAAATCTAACGCGTTTTGTTCAGCAGGTCGGCGAGTCGCCGGTCAGGCTAGGTGCCGCGGACGAATATCTTTTGGTATCGAAGCGATCAGCGCCGTTACGTGGGCCGGACAAACTCTCAAAGAGGGCTGAATGAATAGTTGGCGCATCGCGGCGATATTGGGAATCGTTGAAGGTCTCACCGAATTCTTACCGGTTTCATCCACCGGACATCTGATTATCGCCGGTCATCTGCTCGGATTCGTCGGCGACAAAGCGGCCAGTTTCCAAGTCGCGATCCAACTGGGAGCGATCCTCGCGGTGGGTTTTCTCTACTGGCGAAGGTTCGCACGGCTGGTGCCCCGGCGTGCGCGCTTTTCGATGAAGCCGCGATCCGCAATGGACGATTGGTCAGGCCTGTGGCGCATCGCGCTCGCCAGCCTTCCTGCCCTAGCGGTGGGCTACCTGGCGCGTCCTGCGATCATGGAGCAACTTTTCAATCCCGAGGCCGTCACCTTGGCGCTGGCAGTCGGCGGAGTGGCGATCCTGCTGGTCGAGCGATTTATCTCGCGGCGGGTATCCAACGATGTCGACCAACTCACGTTATCGCAGGCGTTGGGGATCGGGCTCTTTCAAATTCTGGCGCTCTGGCCGGGAACCTCCAGAGCCGCCGCAACGATCATCGGCGGCATGTTGGTCGGCCTGGATCGCAAAAGCGCCGCGGAGTTTTCCTTCCTCATTGCCGTTCCGGTTCTATTTGCGGCGAGCGGTTACGAACTCATAAAAATGCGCGACCAGGTAGGCGCGCAAGATGCGTTGGCGCTCGGCATCGGCTTTTTCGTTTCCTTCGTTGTCGCGCTGATCGCCGTCAAGGGTTTCGTGAGATATTTAGAGCGCGGTAAACTAACGCCATTCGCCTGGTACCGGATCATCGTGGCGCCGATTTTTTACTACCTGACACGGGGATTGAGCTGGTAGGATTGCCAAGCGCCGGGGCGTTTGGCTCATTTGTCTTCATGGCGGTGCTTGAGCCAATCAAAGAGCTGATTGCGATAGAGGTAAGTGACCATGAGCACGGCGATCGAAGCGACGATTAGAATCAGGAAGGTGTGGTACTGTTCGTTTCGAATGGTCGCTCCCTGGATCGTGAGCAGATAGGTCCCCGGCAATCTCCCGACGATCGAGACCAGCAAAAACGTGCTGAGCCGCATCCGGCTCAGCCCCAGCACGTAGCAGAGATAATCTTTAGGAAAACCGGGAAAGAGAAACAGCACGAAACAGATCAGCGTCCCGGTCCTGGTCGTGAGGAAATTGAATTTTTGCAAAACCTCGCGCCTGACAAAACGCTCGACGAAGGGACGGCCGAGAATGCTGGCCAATTCGAACGCCACCCAAGAGCCCAAGGAAAGACCGGCCATGGAGAGCAAGAACCCCAGTGTTTCGCCGTAGACGAAGCCTCCGGCGACGCCGGTAAGTTCGCCTGGAAAGGGTGCCGCGATCACCTGCAAGACTTGCAGAAGCACGAACACCGCCGGCGAATACGGACCTAGATGCTGGAGAAATTTGCTGAGCTTATCGCTGCTGGAATAGATTCCCTCAAAGTCGTCGAAGTCTTCACCAGTTGGCGCCAAGGCGCTGAACGGGCGCGGGATATAGCGGCTGAAAAAAAACAGCAGCAGGACCAAAACAACGAAGATTATGCCCCGGATGGCGAGCTGGCGACGCTGGTTGGTCATCGACGTTTCTATAGCAACACGAGCAAGAAAAGACGAACCACCGCAAATTCGAAAGCGCCGCCAATAATTCCGACAAACTTCGACTTAAGGGCGTTTTTGCATCTCTCTGAGCAGTGCTTCGACTTTCTTGAGCTCTTCGCCGTAACCGGCCCAGTTCCCCTGTTTGAGAAGATCTTGTGAGCGGCGAAAATGTTCCAATGCCTGGCTGGCGAGCGTCTTATCCCCCGGACCGCTTTGCGGCGAAACGGCTGAAGCAACGCGCGGGGCTTCTTCTTGAGCCGGTTTCGTGCCAAAAACGCTTTGCAGCGACTGTTCCAGCGTTTCCTGCATGGCGATCTGGCTGCCGAAAGCGACGATCACCCGCTTCAGCTCGGGCAACGAGCCTTGCGACGCGGCCAGGTAAAGCGGTTGCACGTAAAGCAGAGATTTTTCGATCGGTATCGCCAAAAGACTGCCGCGGATCACTTGCGAACCGGCCTGGCTCCATAGACTTATTTGCTGCGAGATAAAGGTATCTTGATCAATGCGCGCGTCGATTTGTTTGGGACCATAGACCAACTTGGCCTTGGGAAACTCCAGCGCCATGAGTTTTCCGTAATTCGCTCCGTCGCTTCGGGCGGCGAGCCACGCGCGCATGTTGTCGCGCCGATTCGGCGTAAACGGCAGCAACAAGACAAACTCTTCTTTGCTTTCGCCGGGGAGCCGCATGATCGTGTAATACGGCTCCATATCGCTTTCCCGGCCATCCATCCTCTGCCGCGGGATGCTGAGGATGTCCTCTTTATTAAAAAAGACCTGTGGATCCTGCACGTGGTAAGTCGCGTAGACGTGCGCCTGGATCGAAAAGAAGTCCTGCGGATAACGCACGTGAGCCCGCAAGTCCTCCGGCATAGCCTCCATCGGCTTGACCAAGCCGGGAAAGATTTTGGCGAAGGACTGCATGATCGGATCGGTCGGATCGCTCAAGTAAAAATCCGCCGTGCCGTGATAAGCATCGACGACGGCCTTGACCGGGTTGCGAATGTAGTTGGGGCCTTGGCGGCGGAGTGGCTCAGAATAGGGAAAGCGGTCCGAAGTGGTGTAACCGTCGACGATCCAAAAAAGTCTCCCCCCTTCGGCGATGACCAGGTAGGGATCGCGGTCGAAGTCAATAAACGGGGCGATCTTCTTGACCCGGTCCTGCACCTTCCGATGATACAGAATGCGGCTCTCGGAAGTTAGATCCCGTGACAAGAGAATCCTGAAAGTTGCGTGATGGGCCGAGAAAATCAACTGGCGCCATAAGCTGCCGATCGCAACGCCGCCGCGTCCTTCATATTTCGTATAAACGTTCTGATCACCCGATGGGTAATCCAGTTCCTGCGACCGGGTCTGAACCAAAACATATTCGTTAGCGAGCTCGCCAAAATAAATCTCCGGCCGGGTGATCTTCAACGATGCCGTGGATACCGGCGGGATGTCTTTGATGAAAAACTCGGGCAGTCCGACCGGCGTCACCTGATTGACCGGACCGAAGACGACCCCGTGGCCGTGGGTGAAAGTGAGATGCTCGTTGATCCAGTTTCGGCTTTGCAGGTGCTGGTGGGAGAGCTCGCGCGCCGATAACATCGTCTGGCGGTAGGTGCCGTCGATCACGTAACGGTCGTTGTCAACGTCGACAAACTTATAGTAGGGCCGGATCTCCTGCAGCTGAGAGTAGGTCACCAGCAAGGGGCGATGGTCCCACAGGCGGATGTTGTCGATGGTCGACTCGTGGCGCTTGAGATCTTGGGCCGTAAGATTTTCTTCGGCTGGAAAATCGCGGCTGATGAGCTGGTCCAAGCCGAAAGCTTCGCGAGTGAATTTAATAGTGCGCTCGATAAACGGCCGCTCGGCGGCGATTTCATTCGGCGCCACGCGGAATCGCTGCAGTAGTGATGGGTAAACATTCAGTCCGACGGCGTGAATCACCACGAGGGCGACGAGACCGACGACGACCGGGCGGTAGCCCTCGCGATAGATCTGCACGACGACTAGGGCGGCCACGGCGAGCGCAACAAAAGCGAGCACGCGCAGCGCCGGCAGACGCGCGTGGACGTCGCTATAACTCGCCCCGAAAGCCGCGCCGTGCGGAGAATAGAGCAGTTCGAAAGCGTCAAGATAATAACCGCCGGCCTTCACGGCCAAGAGCAAGGCCAGCAGAATCAGCAAATGACGCCTGGCTCTCTCACTGAGAAAGATGCCGCGCTGGCCGTATTCGATGCCGCGATAGAGAAGGTAAACCGCCGCGGTTGCAACGAGGCAAAGCCCTAAAGCGAAGATCAGCCAGTGGTACGCCGCGATAAACGCCGGCAGGCGAAAGACGTAAAATCCGAGATCAAAGCCGAACTGCGGGTCTCTCAGGTTGAACGATGTCGGGTTGAGGAACAATAAAAAATCTTCCCACTTGGAAAGCGCTTGCGGGGCGGCCATGAAACCCAGCAGCAATGCGCCTGGAACCAACAATCGTCTGAAGAGCGGATCAACGAGCTCGAGCGGCGGGAGCTCGATGACGTTCTCCTGGTTGGTATAACGAACACGCGTTGGTGGCGATGCCGCGGTCTTGAGACTGACGTAAAGCAGTAATCCGAGGAAAACACCGGAGCTGAGCCCCAAAACGGTCTTAGTGAAAAGTATCTTGGTGAAAAGATCCGTGTAGCCGACTTCCTGAAACCACAGCCAATCGGTGTAAAGACCGATAGCCTGGCGAAAGAACAATAGCAGAACAAAGATAGCGAATATTGCCAGTCCGCCAAATCGGCGCATGAATATTCTCCTCGTTAAAGGATTGACCTGAAAGCCGCAGCGCAGCGAATCGTATAGAAAACAAACCCTTAAGGCAACGAAGTCGAGAGATTTTTCTAGCAGGCTGGGGATAAAAAAATGGCGCTAGATTTACTCTAGCGCCATTTTCGTTGAGATGCGCTTATGGCCCGGTTTACTCAGCGCCGACCTTCGGACGCCATTTGTCGAAACGGCGCTCGTAGCGGTCAATAATGTCGGTCATTATCATGCCCGTGATAGCGAAAACCAACACGCCGACGAATACTTTGTCGGTTTGGAACGTCGCACCGGCGACCGTGATCATGAAGCCGATACCGGCGGTGGCAGCGTAGAGCTCGCCGACCATGACGCCGATCAGCGCGCGGCCTACGGCGAGGCGGAGACCGGTCAAAATAAACGGTACGGTCGAAGGGAGAACCACTGATCTAAAAATCTGCCATTCTGAGGCGCCGAAACTCCTGGCAGCGGTCAGCAGGTTGGCCGGGGTAGTCTTAACACCGTCACGAGTGTTGATCAGGAGGGGGAAGACGGCGCCCAGGAAGATGATTCCGACTTTGGAAAGAATCCCGATGCCGAGCCAGATGATGACCAACGGCAAGAGCGCGACGCGCGGGGTGGCGTTCATCGCGTTGACGAACGGATCGCATACGTAAGCGAACCTTTTGTACCAGCCGATGGCAATGCCGAAGGGAATGGCGAAGATGATCGATAGGAAATAGCCCCAAAAAAACTCGATGCCGCTCACGTACAGATCGTTCCAAATTTCGCCGGACGCGAATAGCTGCCAGGCGGCTTTGCCGATCAACGAGGGCGCGCTCATGAACATCGGGTTGATAAGCTGAAAAGTGTTTCCGATTAGCTCCCAGGTGACCAAGAATAGCGTGACGGAAACCGTACCAAGTATTTTGGCCTCCTGATTAAGGTAAAATTTATACGCGGTGGATGCCTCTGCGACGCGTATGTCTAAGAGTTGCTCCTCTTGAGCGGATTGAGCCATAAAGTGACCCTCCTGTTTCCTTTTTGACGACCGATTAAGCTACCACGCCTGCGAACCAGTACCAAAAGGGTTGAACCTTGTCAATAGTTATCTCGACGCTCCGAAAGCCCGCTTTCCGACGCAATGGCCGTGGCTTACCAAGCTCGTTGTGGCCGCTATTCCTTGACAATCCTTAAAGTATTAAATATTTTTGACTTCACTAATTCCGCCGTTGTCAGGGGAGATATCATGAAACTCCTATTTATCACGCCGCCGATGGGAAATTGGGCGCCTTGGGGCGACCGCCATTTCGCCGTAAACTCGTTGTATTCCCAACTCGCTGCGTTCGTCCGCGAAAAAAAAGCGGCGGAAATAGAGGCGCTGGATTGCCGCGCGCTGGAGCTCAACGATGATCAAATGTTGGATGAAGTCCGCCGGCGAAAACCCGACGCGGTATTTTTCGGCGCCATGATCGCGGCCGCGGGCGGCGCCGCGACGCTGAACCGCTTTCATGGGGCGATGCAGAAGATCAAAGACATCGCTCCGAGAACGGTCACGATCGGCGGCGGCTTGATGTACACCGCCGTGCCGCAAAAGATCATGACGGATAATCCCCAGCTCGATTTCGCCATCGTGGGCGTGTTCGGGGACAACGAGTACACGCTGACGGAACTGCTGGAAGAGCTTAAGACCTCATCGCCTAAACTTGCCGAGATCAAGGGGCTTAGCTGGAGACGGGGCGACGGGATCGTGCTCAACGCGCCGCGTCCGTTGATCCAAAATTTAGACGAACTGCCGATGCCGGCCTACGATCTTTTCCCGATGGATAAGTATTACGGTTATTCGGTAATTCCCAACTATAACGAAGCGGTCACGTCTCGAGGCTGCGAGGGCGCATGTCATTTCTGCTATGAATGGTGGCTGGTCGATCCGCGTAATCCGCGTGATTTCACCTCGCATCGCACGCGCGGCGGCCGGGCGGTGGCCGATGAGATGGAGCTGCTCAATAAAAAGTACGGCGTCAAGGCGCTCACGTTCATGGATGATGACTTCAATTCGGACAGGCAAAAGATGCTCGATTTGGTCGAGGCGCTCGAAGAAAAGCAACTCGACATGAGCTGGTTCTGCCTGAGCCGGGCGCAGAACCTGATTCGCGACGCCGACCTGGTGCCGCGCTTGAGGAAAGTCGGCATGTACCAGGTCCTGATCGGCATCGACGGCGGCACGGACGAGGAAATCGCCGAGGCGCGCAAAGGCCCTATGAAAGTGGGCGTTAAGGAGCTCAAGGAACTCGTTCAGTTCCTGCGCAAAAACGACATCTCGACGATCGCCACTTACTTGAACGGTTTCTGGGACGATGACGAAGCGAAAATTCGCCAGCGCGCCAAGGCCGTCGATGAAATCGATCCGGACATCGTCATGATTCAGGTGCTCAACCCGATCCCGGGCTCGCCGATCTATAAGAAAGCCGTCAAGGAAAGCTTGATCGAAATCGACAATCTCAGTCTGTACGACCTCGAGCATTGCGTCATGCCGACCGAACACCTGACGCGCCAAACGTTGGGCGAGCTGACGGGCTGGGCTTTCCAGTCGTTTTACAGCAAGCCGGGCAGAGTCGAGCGCATCTTGAACGGTTACAGCTCTCCCTATGTCAAGATGAAGTTTTTGTCGTTCAAGAATAACGCCGCAAAATACGAAAAGGGCGCCACCGAAGACGCCGTCGCCATTTAGCCTATTCACCCGAGAATGGCTGAGCCATTAAACAGTCGCCCGCTGGAGGGAAAGATCGTTCTCGTCACCGGCGCGAGCCGGGGCATCGGCGCGGCCGCGGCGATTCGCCTGGCCCAAGGCGGCGCTACGGTGGTCGTCAATTACCACCAGAACCAGCAAGCCGCCGAAAAAATCCTGCGGGAAGTCAATAACTCAGGCGCCCGCGGCTTGATCTTTCAAGCGGATGTCACGCAGAAAGACCAGGTCGACAAGATGGTGGAGACCATCGAGCAGCAGCTCGGTCCGATCGACGTTTTGGTGAACAATGCCTACTTTCCTTTCGAAGTGGGGCCGCTTTACGCTCTGAGCTGGGATAGTTTACACCGGGCCGTCGAGCATGAGCTGTCGGCGTTCTTTTTTTGCGTGTGCGCGTGCTTACCGGCAATGAAAGAGAAGAAGGCCGGAAAGATTATCGTCGTCAGCACGCGCTTGGCACAGCAGCCGCTGCCCAAGATGGGCGCTTACGCCGCGGCCAAATCGGCGCTCGAATCCATGGCAAACACGATGGCGATCGAACTAGGGCCGCTGGGCGTCGCAGTCAACGTCGTCACGCCGGCGTTCACGCTCACCGATGCGTCGATGATCATGCCCGAGGCGTTCAGAGAGCGCGTCAAAGAAACGCGGCCGCTTAAAAAACATCTCTATCCCGAAGACGTCGCGGGCGCGATCGCGTTCCTGGCCGGCGATGAAGCGGGCATGCTGACCGGCAGCCATATTTTGATTACCGGGGGAAGCCATCTGCAACTTTGAAGAAATTCAAAATTAAAAATTGAAAGTTCAAAACTTTTTCGGAGCAATTTTCACTCATCGATCTGACCCGTCCAAATTTGCCTTTTTAATTTTTCATTTTTAATTGACCTTCCATGATTACCCTCGATGAAATTGTTGCCCGACTGAAAGACATCGTCGGGCCACGCTTGGTATCGACGAATCCCATCGATAAGATCAACTATCAGCACACGCTCGCTTACGGTGCTTATCGTGCGCTGCCCGACGTCATCGTGCGCATTGACTCGGACCTGGCGGGCAATCACAAGGTTGCCGAGATCCTACGATTCGCCAACGCGCACAAGATACCGATCGTCGCCAAAGGCGGCGTCGGCATGGGCATCAGCTCGCCGCTCAAAGGCGGAATTCTCCTCGACATGCTCGGCATGGATAAGATCCTCGAAGTCAATCCGACCTTGCAATACGTGATCGCCGAAGGCGGCGCGAGCGTTTACGGCATTCATCACGCGCTCAGACAACATGGACTCATGCTACCCAACTTCGGGACCTATGGACCCGCCGTCGTCATCGGCGCCATGGTCAACAAAGGCGGCATCGGCTACGGCATGACGCGCTACGGTTGGATTGCCGATATGGTTCTCGGGTTAGAGGTTATCCTGGCCAACGGTGAAACCCTTCGTCTCGGAGCGCTGGCCAATCAGGGAACGACTTTTGGACCCTTTCAAAAATGGATTCATCTGCCGGACCTCCTCGGTCTCTTTACTCTGGCGGCCGGCTCAATGGGCATCATCAGCAAGGTTTGCTTGCGCGCCATCGAAGCCCAACGGGAGTGGCTGCACGACTATTGCTATTCGTTTCGCCGCGATCAGTTGGCGGAGGTGCAAGACGCGCTGATGCAACAGGTCAAAGGTGAAGTCGTCTACGACATCCATTTTACCGACCGCTGGCAATACCACTGGCCGATGGCAGAAGGATTGTATGATCAGAGCAAGATTCCCGACGACGGCTGGTTTTTTCTGAAAACGATGCTGCTGGCCCGCGACGCCGAAGAACTGGCGTTCAAAGAAAAACGCATGCGGCGGATTTATCATGAAGCCGGCGGCGTCGACGTGCCGGAGATCGCCGATAAGGCCATGGGCGCCAAGGCGCAGGAACACGGCCTGCACGGCTGGCCGGACTGGCACATCATGGGACCGGACGGATGGTGCGGTACGGTGGTGCGCCACACCGGCATGTTCGCGGTCACATCCAAAATGTATCCGCTGACATTTTTAAAAGAGATGTACGACCTCGACGAAGCGGCCAAGCGCGAGTGCGGCATCTGGGACGCGGATCACTCGCCGCAGCACGACAGCTACGTCACGCGCGACTTCGGCATTAAGGAAGAATACTTCGTTTTTTACAACCCGTACGACGACGAAGACGTAGGCAAGCTGCGCAGGTGGATGGGCATGGTGCAGCAGTTCAGCAACGAACGCGGCGTGGTCTGGACGGCGCCGACGCTCAGCACCAAGGGAGCGTTGCCCTACCAACGGCTGGGCAGCCTTTACGACGTGATCAAAGAAATTAAACAGCTGGTCGATCCGAACAACATTTTGAATCCCGGCGCACTCTTCTAGCTTGTAAAGGAGCAGCTTATGGGACTCGGCAGACAAGATTTTTCCGGCAAAAAACTGGCGCCGCAGGAAGCCGATGCGGTGATCGCGGAGCTGAAAAAATATTTAATGGACATCGCCGACCGCTGGCTCATGAAGGGACGCTTCCACACCGACATGGGCAACGGCACGCTGCCGATGGAAGCAATCAAAGTATTTTGGCAGAACTGGTACGGTTTCGTTGCCGAGATCAATAACTTTCACGGCGTCGCTTACCAGCGCCACTTGCCGTTCTTTAAACGCCATCCCGAGCTGCAAAAACACTTCGCCAATCACGTCGCCGACGAGATGATTCATCCCAAGCCGCCGGGCCATATTCAAATCGTTCTTGAGCAGGGACGGCATTTTGGCCTGACCAACGACGAGATGATCGAGTACGAGATGCTGCCGGAGTGCCGGGCGTTTCTCGAATATTATCGCGGCGTGCTCTACGAAGGCACTATGGTCGAGTGGTGGGCGTCGTTCTGCGTCGAGGAAGCGGTCGGCCATTGGGCCAAATTCTTCGGCGGGGCGTTGCGCAAGAATTATAACATTCCGGAAGACAAGATCGTCTACTTTCGCATGCATGCGCAGGCCGATCTCGAAGAGCACGACGGCGTGATGGCGCATGCCGAACTCGACTGGACGGTGCTCAAAAAACTGCTCGAAGCGGGCAAGGCCGAGACGCGGCCGGGCTTCAATTTAGAATATTGCTTGCGCAGCGGCACGGCCTACTTCGCCTGGTTCTTCGAAGGAGTTTACCAGTACATTAACAAAGAAGGGTTCTACAAAGCTTGAGCATGTCCGAAGCGGCCGCAGCACAGGAGATCTCACCCCGCCCATTGATGCGGATCTTGGGCGATTTCGCCAACAGCCAAATTCTCGACGCGTCGATCGAGTACGATTTTTTTACGCTGATTCACAAAGGCGTGCGGAGCGCCGAAGACATCGCGCGGCAAGCCGGAACGGACCCGCGCGCGACGCGCATCGTGCTCGATAGCCTGCCCGCGCTCGGTTTGGTTGAAAAGCGCAAGGGAAAATATTTTCTCACGCCGATGGCCGATGTTTTCCTGGTGAAAGGGAAACCCTCCTACGTCGGCGACTTCCGTCACGTGGCGCTGGCCTTATGGGACGGCATGGCCCATCTCAAGGAATCGCTCAAGACCGGCAAGCCGCTCAGCCGCTTGGACACCGGCGCGGAACTGCCAGTTTGGGAAAAGCTCGTGCTCGGCATCATCGTCATCGCCGAGCCGGCGGCCAAGGCGTTGTGCGATCTGCTCAAGATCGGCAGCGAACGCAAAGGTATCAAAGTTCTCGACATCGCCGGCGGTTCGAGCATCTTCGGCATGACCATTCTATCGTGTGATCCTTTGGCCCAGGTGACCCAACTCGATTGGCCCAACGTCAACGCGGTGGCAAAAAAGGCGAACAAGGAGCGCGGGTTGGAAGGCAAAATCCGCTTCATTGACGGCGAGCACCACTCCGCCGCGATCGAAGCCAACTTTTACGACCTGGTTATTGCCAGCAATTTTTGCCGCTTCGAATCGCCGATCGGAAACCAGGAGATGTTCGTCAAGGCATACACCGCATTGAAACCCGGCGGTCACTTTGTCGTCAACGACTTCGTGCCCAACGAAGAGCGCACCGAACCGACATTCGCCTTGCGTTTTTCCGTCTACACGCTGACGCACACGCCTGAAGGCGAATGCTGGGCACTATCGCAGTATTCAGATTGGCTAAAAAAGGCCGGCTTTAGCTCAATTGACACCCACGGCAACATTCCTAAAACCCTGCCCGGGACGACGCTGATCATGGCAAGAAAATAGCGGCCGGGATGCGTTCGCGTCTTCTGTTGATTCCTGTAAATCCAACCTGAACCCTCATTTTTGCTCGCTCCCGAGATTAGCTTGCGCAGGTCCTAACTAACTAAGGCCGTGTAAAGCGGCAATTTTCCGTCGATTAACCGCCTGCTTATGCCCTTTCAGAGCCTCCCGCTCAAAAACGGCCTAGCATTGGCGGTACCCCGGTGCTAGACTCCGGCCCGTGCTGATGAGAGACCGATCCGTACTTTCCACGTTACGCAGCCGCCCCTAGCACTCTCGCGTCAGGGACACGCCCATGCAGTACTTAGCCATTTGCGAGGACGATCTGCTATTTCAGTTCATGCGCAACGTCGCGGTGGAGCAGGGAGAAGTGCGCTATTTGGTAGCTAACGAATCCGTTGCCAGGTCGATTAAGCGGCAAGGCGGCGCGGTGCGCCAGGGCGATCTGCTCAAAGAAGAAACTTATAAAAAAGTCAATCTGCGCCACATCGACCAAGCCATCGTGTTTATTCGCGACGCGGAGACCCAGGAGCGTGTCTGCCGGTTGCTGCGAAATTTAGACAAAGGTGTATCGATTGTCTCACTCACGTCGGGTAACAACGGCAAGCATGAATCGGTCGATCCGCTCTTGCGGCATCTCAAGTTGGCGGATATTTTCCAAGAATTTTGCGCCACGCAACTGCTCGACACGCTCAATATAAAAAGAGTCGAGCGCATTCGCTCGCTTTTCGCCGAAGGCAAGAAGATCCACATTCTTTTGCAGCATGATCCCGATCCCGACGCCATCGGCAGCGCGCTGGCGCTGCGCGAGTTGCTCGGACGCAACCGGGCGACCACGCCGATCGTCACTTTCGGTGAAATCACGCGTCCGGAAAATCTCGCCATGATTCGCTTGCTCGACATCCAGATTGACCGGATTACGTATGAAGATCTGCATAAAGACGGCGCCCGATTAGCGCTTGTCGACGTCCAGCCGCCTTATTTCAACCAACCGTTGGGAAGGGTAGACCTCGTAGTCGACCATCATCCAAGGCGGATTGCATTCAAGGCCAGATTCGCCGACCTGCGGACCGCCTACGGCGCAACCTCGACGATCTTTACGGAGTATCTGCGCGCGGCGGGCATGGAGCCATCGCAGCGGCTAGCGACGGCTTTGGTCTACGGCATCAAGACCGACACGCTGTTTCTCGAACGCGGCAGTAACCTCGCCGATCTGAGCGCGTTTAATTTTCTCTATCCGCTTGCCAATAAGGCGATGATCGCGCGCATCGAACGGCCGGCCCTGCCACGAGAAGACTTGGAAGCGATGGGGCGCGCGCTGAGCCGGCTCCAGGTCGATAACGGTCTTGCCGTGATCCATTTGGGCGAGATCAACCGTGAAGACGTGATATCGCAGGTAGCCGAGTTTTGCCTGCAAATCGAGGGCGTCGATTGGGCCGTGGTTTCTGCCCTGGTCAAAGACCGCGTGGTCATTTCCGTGCGTAATGTCGGTTACGTCAAAAGCGCCGGCGAGGTTATGAAAAAGCTTTACGACGACATTGGCAGCGCCGGCGGGCACCGTGCCATGGCGAAAGCCGTGGTGCCGCTCGATCGTTTCAAGGGCAGATTCGGCGAGGTGAGCGAAAGAGTTATTCGCGACGCGATGCTGCCGATGATCGTCGACCGCGATCAAATCGAGCTGCAACTGAATTAGCGTGCCATTTTTCTTTAAATTCAAACCTGTCACCATCCCATTCCTTGACAACTCCGGCACCGGCGGACTAAAGGTGGGGCCAATGAACACTGCAAAGGGAGGTCGTCATGCCTAAAATTCGCCATCTGGCCATCCGCACCGAAGACACCGGAAAGCTTGCGTCGTTTTATATGGATGTGTTCGAGATGCAGCTCTTACACAAAGGCAAGGAGGAGGGCGGTGCCGTCTTTCTCACCGACGGCTATTTCAATCTGGCGATCTTGCCGAACCACGAACAGCAAGCGCCCAACGGTCTCTATCACTTCGGCTTCGAGGTGGAGAGCGGCGAGAAGATCGTCGAGAGAATGAAAAAGTTCAACCCCAACAAGCTGCCCAAACAGCGCCCCAATGGCCGGCCCTACGCCGAGACCCGCGGTTCGGATATCGACGGCAACTACTTCGACATTTCCGAGCATGGCTTCCTGACCGTTGAGCCGGTCGGCGAAAAGAAACCCAGCTAGGCAATTCAAATGATCTGTGGCAGTCGTTGGTGCTGCCAGCGCGATCTCTTCACCGTTGGCGGTCCGTCTAGTTGCAGCAAAGCCGCCGAGTGCACGGACCGCCGTCAATTGCGCGGCGAGTGTCCTCACGAACGCATGATCGCCGCGGCGGTCGTGGGCCAGAGCCCGGGCGATGAGAACTGAAAACATTCCGGTAGTCGTGATCGGCGGCGGCAGCGCCGCCTTCGAGGCTGCCGTTGCGGCTAAACAAGCGGGAGCGCCGCAAGTCGTGATGCTCGAAAAGGCGCCGGAGCTGGAGTTCGGCGGCAACGCGCGCTTCTCACACACCGGATTTCGCTGGGTGTTTTCCGGCGCGGATGAAATTCGCCGATTTTTGCCGGATATGGATGACGCCACCTTCGCAAAGCTGCACATTGCCGCGTACACGGCGGAGCAGTTCCACGGCGACTTGCAGCGCGTCACGCGCGGGAGGATCAGTAAAGAACTCGCCGAAGGTTTGGTGGCGCAGTCGAACCCGGCGATTCACTGGATGCGCGAAGTGGGCATCAAGTGGGACATCGACAGTCATGTGATCATCGACGGGCGCTATTACTTCGAGCCAGGGATGGTGATTCATCCGATGGGCGGGGTAGAAGGCGGCTTGGGACAGCTCATGCAATGGCGCGAGATCGCGACCACGATGGGCATCGAACTGCGCTACGAGTCCCGCGTGTCGGCGCTGCTCGGCAATGACCGGCGCATCGACGGCGTACGCGTTTCCGCTCCCAACGAGGAATACGAGATTCATGCCAACTCTTTGATTTTGTGCGCCGGCGGCTTTCAAGCCAGCGCCGAAAAGCGCGCGCGCTATCTCGGCCCCAATGCGGACTTGATGAAAGTGCGCGGCAGCAAACATGACACCGGCGAAGTGCTGATGATGGCGATCGACTTGGGCGCCAAGACCGCCGGTCACTGGCAAGGCGCGCACGCCACGCCGATCGACGCGACTTTCCCCGACGTCGAGATCAGCAACAAGGCGAATCGCTACGGTTACACCTATGGCATCACGGTCAATTCACTGGGCCAGCGTTTCTTCGATGAGGGCGAAGCCCGCCACAGTTTGACCTACGCCAAGACCGGCTGGGCCGTGCTCGGCCAACCGGGCGCCGTCGCCTATCAGATTTATGATCAGAAGGCGCGCGGGCTGCTCAACCGGCGGTACTACGAATTTTCACATCCCATCGAAGCGCACTCGATTGACGAGCTGGCCGCGAAGATCAGCATCGAGCCGGCGGTGTTGCATCACACGATTCGAGAGTTCAACAATTCGATTCGCAAGGACATTTCGTTCGACGCAACTAAACTAGACGGGCGCTGCACGGAAGGAATCACGCCGAAAAAATCCAACTGGGCCGAGACCATCGACAAGCCGCCGTATTGGGCATACGCGGTGACGGGTGGCATTACGTTTACCTTCGGCGGCTTACAGATCAACACGCAAGCGCAGGTGGTGAACACTTCCAACAATCCGATCCGCGGTCTGTTCGCTTCAGGCGACATCGTCGGATTGTTCTTCCACAACTATCCATCCTGCACGGGACAGACGCGCAACGTGGTTTTCTCCAGGTTAGCCGGGAGAAACGCGGCGGCGACCGGGCTCTAAAAACACGACCGAGTTAACCTGCGATGTCGGCCGGTTAAACACAGCCGGCCAACGAGGTAATATGCAGCAGCGAAAATCCGCCGGTACCGGCCGGCCAAAGGGGGCGACGCATCGCCGTCGGCATATTCCTCTTGGCGTGGACCGCTTCGGTCCAGCGTGCCGGTCGGACACGGAGTACAAGAGCATCGCTGCGATCCGGACAGCGAAGACGCCGCCGCGTTTCGGTCAATCCGGCACCGGCAGCATCAGCTACGTGTTCGCCAATTTGATCGAAAAGACTCTCGACTTGAAGATCAAGAACGTCACCGGATTTAAATCGGGACGCGATACCGACCTGGGGCTTGAGCGAGGCGAGATCGATTGCCGGGCAACCTCCGACATCACGGTGATCCGGGCGCCGTGGAACCGCTGGGTCTTACGTTACCTTCGTCCTCCAGCAGGGACCGGAAAAGAGTCCGCTGCCGCCGCCGGCACCGACGGTCGCCGAACTCGCCCGGCCCGAGGCGAAACCTTATCTCATGCTCATGAACGTCATGCTGGCGTATACCGAATTCGACCGTGCAAATTCTATGCGACGGCTTCGAGCGCATGCTAAAGGACGCCGAGTTTGTCGCAGAGGCGAAAAAACTGCTGGACTGGGACGGCAAAACTTATCTCAGCGGCGAGCAGCTGCAAAAAAAGTTGATCGATACCGTCACCCAGCCTCCCGAGATCCTCAAGCGGGTGAAGGAAATCCTCGAGGCAGCGGAATAATCAAAGCTCGATCCGTTATCGACAAAAACGTTTTGCGGTTCGCTGAACGGAAAGCAGCGGAAGAAGCACGACCGATTAAAAATACCCGCGGAGCAACTTCGTTACGTGCTCGACGAAGAGACATGGAAGCGTTAACCCCGCAGGCCCGACGAGGATCAGGTTTTTGCTACGCCGCTACAATGAGAAGATAGCAGAACGCTCCCAGCTTGCCCGTCAGATCGTCGGGCTACCTCAGTTTGTTTAGTTATCCAGGCACCCGTGACGCGCGAGTTCTGGCGTACCAAATTTCCGGGCGTGCGTTGTTTATGTTCTCGGGATCCCATTCAGTACGTTGACGGCTACGGAATGCCAAACACGATCTCGGCCCGATTTTTCGACATAAAATATTATTTTGAGCCAGTTTTCGACAAAAATGAATGGATTTCGACATTTGGCCTTGCTATGATGTTTTTCGATAATATCGCAATATTCGACACCATGGCTATAAAAGTAGTTGTTTTCGACTTTGGTGAGGCACTTTTCGACTGATGCAAATTGATCTAAGCGCCACCCGGGCGTTTCAGGGGAATCTCGTTCCGCACGAGACAAGGCTCGCGGGATGGGCTGCGCTCGTTCAAGCCCTCTCAATCCAGGCCCCGGTTCGCCGGCCCACTTGTATCTCCGAGAATCACGTAAGGGGCAGCCAGCGCGAAGAAGGGCCATGGCGGGTCTTTGATCTACGGTACTGGCCCGGCGATGACTTCGCCGCTCACTTGACATTTGCGTTACGACACGAGGATCTCGATCTTCTCGTCCTCAGGCGCGTTTTCGAGGCCGTGCCTGGAAGAGTGCTGCAAGAACTCATTGCTGCGGCACCGACCGGCACATCATCTCGCCGCGTCTGGTTTCTCTATGAATGGCTGACCGGCAGAACGCTCGATTTACCTGACGCGAATGTCGCGGCGATTGATGTCATCGACCCAAAAACTTATTTCACGGCGAAGCCGCGCCTTTCCCGGCGCCACCGTGTTCGTGACAATCTGCCGGGGACGCCGCGCTTCTGTCCCCTTATTCGCCGGACCAAGACGCTTACAGATTTTGTCGATCTGGCGCTTGCCGAGAGGGCGCGCGAGACCGTCGGCCGCACCGGCGGCCACCTCATTGCCCGCGCCGCCAGTTTCCTGCTGCTGGCCGATACCCACGCGAGTTTCGAGATAGAAGGCGAGCGCCCGCCGCGCAACAGGCTGGAGCGTTGGGGCCGGGCGGTGATGCAAGCCGGCCGGACGAAGCTTACCCTTGATGAAATTGTTCGGCTTCATGGCATCCTCATCGAAGACTCACGGTTCGTACGGACAGGCCTGCGTGCGGATGGCGTCTTCCTCGGTGAGCGCGATCATAACGGTGATCCCATGCCGGAATTTATCGGCGCTCGGCCTTCGGACTTGCGCGCGCTTATGGAGGGTCTGCTCGAAGCGAACGAGCGGATGGACGAAGCCGGGTTAGATGCAGTCTTGCAGGCCGCCACAACGGCTTTCGGGTTCGTGTACATTCACCCGTTACAGGACGGAAACGGCCGCCTGCACCGCTGCCTCATTCACCATGTCTTGGCCGAGCGGAAGTTCACGCCACCGGGCATGATCTTTCCAGTATCCGCGGTCATGCTCGCTCGCATTGATGATTACCGGACAACGCTCCTGGCGCATTCAGGGCCTTTGATGCCCTTCATCGAATGGCGGCCGACGCCGGACCCCAACGTCGAGGTTCTTAACGATACGGCCGACCTCTATCGCTACTTCGATTGCACACAGGCCGCTGAGTTCCTCTATGCATGCGTTCAGCGTACCGTCGAGGTTGACCTGCCGCGCGAGATCGATTATCTGCGCCGGCATGATGAGGCGCTGCGTCGGATCATGGACACGGTCGAAATGCCTGATCGCCTTGCCGAAAATCTGCTGATGTTCATCCGGCAGAACGGCGGGACGCTCCCGAAGAGACGTAGAGAGAACGAATTCAAGGCGCTCGAAGACAAGGAGGTTCAGCAGCTCGAAGAAATTATCCGGCAGGCCTTCGAGGGCTTCGAGTAAGGTATGCGCGCGTTCCGCTGGCGGCGCCAAATTAAAAAGGTGCGAAGCTTCGCGCGGCACGGCCCGCCACGTGCGGGCACGTCGCGGGTTTTCCGGGTCGAAAGCTCAACAGCGCGTCACGCGCGGCCGAATAGATAAGACGCTGGCCGATGTGCTCGTCAGCCAATCCACCGCGGTGATCCATTGGATGCGCGAGGTCGGCATCAAAATGGGACATCGACAGCCACGTGATCATCGACGGGCGCTATTACTTCGAGCCAGGGATGGTGATTCATCCGATGGGCGGGGTCGGCGGTGGCCTGGGACAGCTCATGCAATGGCGCGAGGTCGCGGCCATGCCTCAAAACGATACCCTTCATCGGATATCTTCAATCTGTCGACGGAGAATCTGATATTGCATGAAAACTAGAAGGGCTCGGCGGCTTTGTAACTTTTAGGTGTCCCCAATGACCGATTCTGTAGCTCCCTTAAGCTAGTGAACTCCAAGCTACTCCGCATCCTCCGTTATCCTGTATTCCTAGTCGATCGATCTCTAACCTTCCCTGCCCGACTACTTCCTTTATGAATCACGCGATACGAAAACCTAACCCTGCTCCCCCGCTCCGAGAACTGTCCCATTGAAATAGATCGATTTTAAGATCGCTGGATGTCGATGATGCAATAGTCGATTTGTCTGATGTGGCCCCGATTTGCGTGAAATCCAGAACCAAGAGGGATTGGAAGCTCTTATCTAGTGACACCCGGCTTTGGTTTGGCGCCGCTAACTCGAATAATCAGTTCGAAGACGTCGCAGAATAGCGACGGTTTGCGCGCCTGTCTTGGCAATAAATACTGCGCGCTCGTGAGCGTCGACACTTTGTCCAGCTAGTCAACAGCGTCCCCCAAGACTCCCTTCTCCCTTCGCGGAATGGGTGTCGATTTGGGTCGGAATACGCATTTAGCTAATCTCGCAATCGCTCTTCATTTAACACGTTGCTGCTCATTTCGACGTTTTAAGAATTCCCGAAACGTCCCCATCCTTTCTCCCAGTCTTTGGGATTTAAACGTTTTGAACGGAGCAAAGCGGTTGAACGATTGGTACGGCTGGAACGGACCGGCCCCGTGGGGGAGCGAGAACACAGACATCACGAGCCGTAGACTACTTCCCCGCCCTTCGCGAGTTCCACCACTCCGATTTCTCCCTTCTCCCACTCTTCAGGAGTCAGGGCTATAGCCTCTATCGGTTCAAAGACATTATAAATTGCGTCCGATAGTATTTCCGTACGTTCCCAGTAGCCCTTGTTGGCAAAGTCTTTTGATATAACAAGGACGTCTATGTCACTCCCCTCCCTATTTGCCCCTGTGGCATAGGAACCGAAAAGGATAAGTTTGTCGACCCGGATACGTTGAGATTCAATGGCCTTGCGAAAACGGGATAAAACTTCTAAAGCTGCCTTTTTATCCAATCTAGGGTCTCCTTTCCTTTGGCGAGAATCTCTTTGACGATTCCTTGAGTGAAGTCTTTTTGGAGCTTGCTGATTTCTTCCGGATAGCGGGTTGCGACGCTGGCTTCGTTCAGTTTCACTATGAACCGGGCGATGGGCTCCGGTGGTTTCATGCTAACTTTGTTCAGCAAGTAAATCAGATTATGAACTCTCGGAGGATCCTGACTCAGCTTTTTTCGGTAGAGCCCTTTAAGAGCCTTTTCGATGGAGAGGTGGCACATGAACACCGCATAGAAATATCTCCCACCTCCGAACATATGATCGGCAGTGTCCATGTCGTAATCGGCCTGTCTCAGCCATTCCTCAGGTGGTTGCGCCATAACGGCTCAAAACTTTAACGGTCTCATTGCTTCTTTCAGCAACGGATTTTATCACCTTCAAGAACAACTTTCGACTATAATGTCTGGTCGCATCTGTAGGCTGCACAACGTGATGCGGTCAATCGGGAACGAGTGGAACGATTAACTTTTAGCTGTTTCCTCGTGCCTGCGATTGATCGGCTTGAACGGCTGGAACGTTTGGAACTGTTGGAACGGATCGGTCCTATGGTGAACGGAGCGCAGCGGTTGAACGATTTGAGCGTCTGGAACGTAGCGCGGTTGTTGATGGCGGTTGGCGCGGCCTTGCTGCTCCCTTAGCCGACTTTTTCGACACAAAAAAGGTGCGGCTAAGGCTCTAAACCAGGCTATTTTGCAAACTTATATTGAGGAATCAAGATCTTGCCCAGGTCCGACCCGAGTGGGGGAGCGAAATACTGTGTCCAGTTAGTCAACAAACATCCCCACCTTTTCCCGCGCTCACCTTTTCCCGGCTGGGGGGGGACGCATTTTGGTCGCCTCAAAACTTTGCCGCGCATCCAAACAAGATGTGCGAACTGTTTCACTAAGTAGTCAATCGCGTAAATATGGCAACGTATAAATTATTGTTTGTTTCTGACGTATCTGCTACCGTTATCCCAACGGAGGACGGTCAGGATGCCCAGAAGCAGCCCGTTTCAAATCGTGCTCT
>JBOHVN010000238.1:0-5283 GCA_050735675.1 Binatia bacterium
AACACCCTACACGACTCTTTGCTGTCCACTTTCAGCTCAAAATGATAGAAGTATGTCACAGAAACAACTTGGCCCATGTCGCACCCGTAAGATTTTTTACGAGTTTCGCGACAGAAACTAGACTAGCCGTAACGACGGCACCTAGGGAGTTTGCCGTGGAATCGTGAACCGCTCGGACGTTCGCTTCCATTGCGGCACAGACGCGAAGCCGCGGGTCCAGGCGGAGAGCCCCGCGCGGAGATCTGGAAAACGCGGCCACTTGCGCTGCCGCTTTCGATGGGCTAGGCAGTCTGTTCGTCGTTGCGGTAGATTCCCAGACTTTCGAGCTTGCGATAAAGCGAAGAGCGGCTCAGGCCCAACATTTTCGCCGCCACCGCGCGGTTGCCGTCGGTTTCCTTCAGCACGTTTTCTATGTGCATTTTCTCATAGGCCCGCAGCGCGTCCGTAAGATCGTGCGGTCCGGCATAAGCGCTGTGATTATCGTTTTCCCATTTCTCGATATGGGGAATATCATTGGCGGTAATCCATTCGCCGTTGCCGAGGATCATCGCGCGCTCCAATATATTATCAAGCTCGCGGATGTTGCCGCGCCAGGGCAGCGACATCAGCCCTCGGATCGCCGCGTTATCCGCGCCTTTGTAGGATTTTTTCATCTCGCCATTGTGGCGCCGAATCAGATAGTCGATCAGCGGCGCAATATCTTCGCGCCGCTCGCGCAGCGGCGGCACCCGGATATTGATGACGTTCAGCCGGTAGTAGAGATCCTCGCGAAAACGTCCCTGCTCGCACGCTTTGCTCAACTCGGCATTGGTCGCCGCGATAATGCGCACGTCGACCTTCGCCGGCTGGGTCGAGCCCACCGGGAGAATTTCTTTGGCTTCGATGGCGCGCAGCAATTTGGGCTGCAGCACGGCCGACAGGTCGGCGATCTCATCGAGGAAAATCGTGCCGCCCCTAGCGCGCTGGAATAACCCTTCATTGGAAGTGACAGCGCCGGTGAACGAACCTTTGACGTGGCCGAATAGCTGGCTTTCCAACAGTGTGTCCGGGATCGCGCTGCAATTCACCGGCAAGAATAACTTGTCCCGGCGCGGGCTCTGCGAGTGAATCGCCCGCGCCACCACTTCCTTGCCGCAGCCGCTTTCACCGGTAATCAGCACGGTCGAGTCGGAACTCGCCACTTTCTCGATCAGGGCGACGATGTTTCGCATGGCTTGGCTGCGTCCGACCAAGTCGGAAAAGGCCGGGGTCAAATTGGACAGCTCGCGCCGGAGCATCTGGATTTCCCAGGCGAGCCGCTTGTATTCCACGACATGGCGAACCTTGCTCAATAGATCTTCGAAAATGATCGGCTTGATCACGTAGTCTTGCGCGCCCAGACGTAACGCCTCAATGGCGCTTTCCACCGAGCCGAATGCCGTAGTGACGATCACCAAGGTGTTGGGCGAAACTTCGCGGACATGCTTCAACACCTCCAAGCCGCTCGCCTCCGGCATTTTCAAATCGGTGATCACCAGGTCGAAATCGGAGTTATTGATGGCTTCGATAGCGGCATCGCCATCGGCAGCCTCTTCGACTCTATAGCCCTCGTGCTGCAAATATTGTTGGATGCTCTTGCGGGCTACTTCATGATCCTCAGCGATAAGGATTGCGCCGTTCAATTTCCAGCCCTCCTCCAAATGACGAGTATCAGCTCGACTTCCTGGCATGTCCCATTATTGGTACAACATACGACAGCACTATGCCAATTACGAGACATCCTCGTCTCCGCTATTACGGTCACTCTCCGAAAGATATCCGGGTTTTTCCATTGGAACCGAGCTTTATATTCTATACAGCCGAATGGTAGGTTCAATTCTCAGGCCAATTTGCAAACGGGTGCTTCTTCTCTCACTTTTGAGACTCTCGCAGCCTAACATAATGATCCGGATACTTTTGTATAACCAGGACCACAGGAACCATGCGCTTGATATCTATATGAGATCGCAAGTAGTCGCCCGTATCTCCTTACAGTGATCTTCGATGTCCCGCTCCTGCGCCGAAGCTGCTGCAGAGCTGTCCCAAAATCAGAATCGATTCCGGATCGGCCTGGCTCTCATCGTCGCGCCGGTTCCCCGCCATTGGTGGCACATGGTTTGCGCCATCTTACGCTGGACCTAGGAGGCCAATTCCATGCAGGTTAGAGATCTCATGAGTCGATACGTCGAAGTGGTATCCCACGATACTGACGTCAAAGAAGCAGCCATGAAAATGCGCGATCTAAATGTTGCCGTCCTTCCCGTCTGCGATGGTCCAATACTGACCGGCATCATCACCATCCGTGACATCGCCTTGCGCTTGGCCGCCGAGGGCCACGACTCCCTGCTGACTCAGGTCGGCCAAATTATGACTCGAGACCTGACCTATTGCATCGAAGACCAGCAGATCGAACAAGCAGCGATCGTCATGGAGAGTTATCAGATCGACCGGCTGCCCGTGCTCGATCGCAACAAACAACTCGTCGGCATCATTTCCATGAGCGATATCTCGCGCGCGCGGACTGCCGCTCCCGTGCCGGAGATTGCCGTGTTGCCAGATCAATACTCCGCCGCGATGATCGGCCGCCGCTAACGATGACAACTGGCCGGCGCCAGCGCAATAAGAAAAAAAGCGGGACGGCACGTTCGCTGCGCCAGCCCAAGGGGATGACCGTAAAGATCAAACCGAAAGAACAAGAGCCGTGCCGAACCCGCAATCCGCAACCTAAAATAAGAACGCCGTCGGCACGGGCCGACCAGAGCAAGATTTTAGCCGCGCGGCACGACCGTTGCTGGTGCTAAATACCTTGCGTTATCTCCACGAGCTGCGTGACGCTTCGCGGCTTGACCTGCCGCAGACCAACGGCAAGAAGGGCGACGTATCGAGCCGGGAAATTAAAATGGCCGAACAGCTGGTCGAAACGATGATGGCAGAATGGCGGCCGGAGAAGTACCGCGACGAATATCGCGACGACCTGCTCAATTTCATTGAAAAGAAAGTCAAAGCGGGTCAAACCAAGGAAGTGGAATCCGCCGCCCAAGCGGCGCGGCCCAAACGCCAAGGCAAGGTCTTCAACATGATGCACCGGCTGCGCCAGAGCGTTAAACAAGCGGAGTCTAAGGAGGGCACGACGCGCCAGCGCAAAGCGAGTTAGTCGCGCCATTCTTTGAAGCGGTTCAAGGTTCAATGTTCAAAGTTCAAGCGACAGATCTTTAGCGGTAGCAATACAATTACGTTTACTCGCCGCTGCGGCGAGCGCGCGGCGTTGCAAGGGTTGTTCGCAAGTGAGCCCTGTGAATCAAAAGTTCAGGGTCAACATTAATCCGACTCAAAAAGAGCCTGGCTGTGCGGGCGCCGCAGAATGATAACAACGTGGTCATTGCGGGCGTAAAATTAACCCATCCAGAGCGGGTTCTCTATCCCGATCAAGGCATCACTAAAACAAGCTTTGGCGCATTACTACGAACGTATCTCCACTGGATCCTGCCGCACCTGGAAGGCCGTCCGCTGACTCTCGTGCGTTGTCCCGAAGGCCAGGGCAAACAATGCTTCTATCAACGCCACACGCGAGAGAGAGCCCGCGCGCCGATTCGCTCCATCGCCGTGCGCGAGCAAGGCAAGACCGCGCATTACTTAGCGGTCGATTCGTTGCCCGGGCTGATTACCCTGGTGCAGGCCAAGCGTCACGGTAAAATATTCATCGACGACCTGCGTAACGGCCGAACTGCCAAAAAGATCGGCCGCTAATCGTCTACTGCTACGATTGTCAATGAGACTTGAGCCCGCGGGCCGCGGCTCGGCTCGAAACCCTCGAGTTCCATAAAGTCTACGACTACATGCCGGGAACAATGGACTGGCTGGCCTACGGCTTACCGGTGGAAAAAAACCTGCAAAAGGAATTTCCGATCGCGCGTCTGGATGATCTCGCAGGTGATGTGCGGTTGCGTTTGGAGCAAGCCGGGTTCTCCATCTGCCCGGTGCTGAGTGAAGATGGCGTCTTGATCGGTGTGTTCGAGCACTTAAATGGATCGATCGACCCATCCACTCCGGTCAAAAACGTCATGGACCCCGCGCCGACCACGGTGCGCCCGAGCGTTTCCGTCGATAGCGCCATGAAACAGCTCGACAAGAGCGAGGCCGATGAACTGCTCGTGACTTCTTCCGACGGCAAGTTGCTGGGCCTATTTCGTCGGCCGAAAATATCCAAGGACAACCGGCCGCCTGAATCGGCAGTTTAAGGATGCGATGAAGGCGCGTTCGTTATGTATGAGCCGAAGCAAATGCTGAATGAGGCGAATAAGGCGGGAACACCAAAACGGGGCGCAAGAAAAAATCTTCGGAGGTGATTATGAACTCATGGATCGCCGTACTGGCGGGCGCCGGCTTAGGCGCTGGCGCCATGTATTATTTCGATCCGCGTCTCGGCCCGCAGCGGCGCGCTCACGTGCGCGATCAGGCGCGTCGCGTGCCGCGCGCATTGCAGGATAGCGCTTCGGTGACGGCTCGCGATCTCAAGAACAGAACCGCTGGCTTCATCAGCGAAGCGCGCGCGTCTGACTGAAGCCGACGCGGACGACGAGGTCCTCTCGGACCGGGTGCGATCGAAGCTCGGCTTTCTCGTCCGCCAACTCCCGTCGGTACAGGTCGATGTTGAAGACGGTCTGGTGACTCTACGCGGGCCGGTGCTGGCGGACGAATTCGAGCAGCTAGTGAGCGGGGTGCGCGCGGTACGCGGCGTCGACGACGTTGATAATCAGTTGGGAGGTGCATAGTGACCCCGGCAGCGTACCGGCGCTGCAAAGCGAGAAGCGCAAACTTGAGGGACAGCGGCTCGATATCATGCAACGGCATTGGTCGCCGGCGACACGATTTTTAGTCGGCACCGCCGGCCTGCTGCTGATGTATAACGTCAGTCGCCAAGCGCATCGGCGCTCGACTCCCGATGCGGCCGAGCAGGACGTCGCCGCCGGCTGGCGCCATTGAACATCCCGCAGGAAGCTTGCGGCATTATAAAAAGCCTTTGCATTAAATTGTTTTCGAAAATCGTCACCCGGCCAGGAGAACCTCATGTTGAACCCGTCTTAGGTACAATTCTTGCTCCCATCTCCGCGAGGAGCGATGTCTAATTTAAGGAGGTGACTAAGTAGTCAATCGCGTAAATATGGCAACGTATAAATTATTGTTTGTTTCTGACGTATCTGCTACCGTTATCCCAACGGAGGACGGTCAGGATGCCCAGAAGCAGCCCGTTTCAAATCGTGCTCT
>JBOHVN010000239.1:0-8234 GCA_050735675.1 Binatia bacterium
TGGAAAGATCCAAGATCTCATTGATGAGCGATAGCAGATGGCGTCCGGAGGTTAGGATGTCGTCGGTGTACTCGGCTTGCTTTTCATTCAGCTCACCGAACAATCGCTCGCCTAGTACCTCAGAGAAGCCGATGATGGCGTTGAGCGGAGTGCGTAGCTCGTGCGACATGTTGGCGAGAAACTCCGACTTGTGCCGGTTCGCCGCCTCGATCTGACGGCTCTTCTCCTCGATCTCGCGGAACAGCCGGGCGTTCTGGATTGCCAACACGGACTGAGTCGCAAAGGTTTTCAAAAGCTCGATCACTTCGGGGTGGAACTCGCCGGTCGATTTTCGCCGAACCACCAAGCCGCCGATGATGCGGTCTTCGCGCAGCAAGGGAACGGCTAAGCTGGCGCGGAACCCGAAGCGCTCCAGCAACTGGCGCATGCGCGGCGCGTAAGCGCGTTCTTCCAATATATTGGGCACCTCGACCACTTGGCGATTGAGCGCAGCCCGCCCGACCACCCCATCCCCCAAACGAGGCGGATTGGCACGCAAAGCGTTGATGAGTTCTTCTTCCATATGATCAGTCGCGCGCAGGAGAAACTCTTCGGAAGGCTCGTCGTATTCGTAAATCGCCCCACCGTCGGTGCCGCTCAACTGGACCGCGTGAGAAACGATGCGCGTCAGCACGGTTTCGAGATCCAGAGTCGAGCTGACCGTTTGACTGACTTCGCCGAGGGCTCTTAGCTCGCCCACCGAGCGTGTCAATTCGCTAGTTCGCTCATCCAATTCTTTGAACAAGCGCACGTTCTCTATCGCGATCACGGCTTGGTCGGCGAAGGTCTCGAGCAACTTGATCTGCTTATCCGAGAAGGGTCGAACCTCGGTTCGCCTTACGTTGATGACACCGATGGGAGTCCCTTCTCTGAGCAGCGGCGTACTAAGAATTGTCCGCGTTCCGGTACGAATGCTGACCTCCCTGGAATCGAGAAAATCGGTTTTCGAGGCTTCCAAAAGATCGTGAACATGTACGGTCTCTCGGTTAAGAATCGCTCGGCCACCGACTCTTCCTGGGATCGTCGGTGAAAATTCCAGTGCGGGAGCATTTCCGAAGGATGCCACTAATCGCGTTCGGTCACCCTCGACGAGGCGAATCTGTGCATCAGTAGCCTCGCCTAGTCGGGCGGCGTTCGCTGCTACAGTGTTTAATACCGGCTGAATATCCGTCGGCGAGCTTGCGATCACTCCCAAGATTTCACTCGTCGCCGTTTGTTGCTCCAGCGATTCTTTGAGTTCTTGGAATAACCGCACGTTCTCAATCGCGATCACGGCCTGGTCGGCGAAGGTTTTCACCACCTCCATTTGCCGTTCAGAAAACGGTTCGACAATATCGCGCCAGATAGTGAGGCTGCCGATATTCGTTTCTTCCCGCAGCAACGGTACCGCGAGCATGGTGCGCGTACCCATTTGCCGCGCCAAACCGAGATGCACACCGCTCTCCGCTTGAACGTCGAGAATGTGGATCGTTTTGCCACCGACATGCGCCCGAGCAGCAGGAAGTTCCGGACTGGCCGGCAGAGGATTAGCACGGAGGATGGCGATCATTTCCGCAGTCTCGCCGTAGTGGGCCACCACACGATGGAACTCGCCATCGAATTGCCGGACATGCCCTCTAGTCGCTCCGGACAGTCGAACCGCGTTCGCGATCAGCGTATCGAGTACCGGCTGCAGCTCGGTGGGCGAAGAAGCAATCACGCGAAGAACTTCACTGGTAGCGGTCTGCTGTTCCAGCGCCTCGGTGAGATCGCGGTTGCGCTCCTGGAGCTCCTTGAACAGGCGTACGTTCTCGATGGCGATCACCGCCTGGTCGGCAAAAGTTTTTAGCAGAGTGATTTGCTTATCGGTGAACGGCTTGACCTCGGTTCGACGAATGAAAATCACCCCAATCGCCGCCCCCTCGCGAACAAGCGGTGTGGCTAAAGCGGTGCGAACCCCCGCCCGTCTGGCTCTGGCCGCCGTCTCTGGCAACTCGTTCTCTACCGCCGAAACGTCATGGATATGAACCGTTTCTCGATCGAGCACCGCTCGCGCGGGAATCCACCCGCGACCGCGATCTAGAGAATCCGACTCCGCTCCATATTGCTGTGTAAAAGACGGGATTGAACCCTGGTGAGCCCTCAGGCGAAGAACATTCCCTTCAACGAGGCGGATTACGGCATCGTTCGCGTCGCAAATTCGCGCCGCGCTTTTGGCGATGGTGTCCAACACTGGCTGGATACTCGTCGGCGAACTCGCGATCACGCCGAGAATCTCGCTGGTCGCAGTTTGCTGCTCCAGAGATTCCTTGAGCTCGTTGAACAGCCGCACATTCTCGAGTGCAATTGCCGCTTGGTCGGCGAAGGTTTCTAGCAGCTTGATCTGCGCCGGGGTGAAGGGGCGGGCCTCCGCACGGCGCGCGGCCAAGACCCCGATAAATTCTCGTTGCTGGAGAAGAGGGACGCCCAAATAGGTACGATACCCCACGGAACCTACGGTCGGGAACTCGTTCTGCGCGTGAAGATCGGGAATATGGAGCGCGCCGTGCTCGCGGATCCAGCGATACTGCACCTCATCAACGCTGATCTGGGGGCGGCCGGTTGGTATGGGACCAAAATGAGCCCGCACCGTCATGGTGTCGCGCTCGTGGAGCCGCAGCACCACGTCATCGATCCCGCAAACTCGGGCCGCGCTCTCGACGATGGCGTCTAGGACCGGCTGCACGTCTGTCGGCGAACGGCTGATAATGCTAAGCACCTCGGCCGTTGCCGTCTGATGCTCCAGGGCCTCGCGCAATTCGGCATTGCGCTCCTGGATCTCTTTGAACAGCCGCACATTCTCGATGGCGATGACCGCTTGGTCCGCGAAGGTTTCGAGCAGCTTGATCTGTTTGTCCGAAAAAGGACGAAGCTCGGTTCGCCTCACGTTGATAACACCGATCGGAATTCCTTCCCGGAGCATCGGTGTACTTAGCATCGTCACCGCTCCCACGCGAGCACCCACGTCGCTCTCGGGAAATTCCGTTCTGATGGCTGCTTCACGGAGATCGTGAACATGTACAGTCTCTCTGTTAAGAATTGCTCGGCCAGAAACACTTGTTGGTCTCAAAGACCGAAACTCTGGCGCTGGAAGAGTTCCAAACGACGCCACTAACCGCGTTCCGTCTCCCTCTACTAGCCGAATCTGTGCGTCAACGGCATCACACAGTCGAGCCGCATTGGTTGCCACGGTATCCAGCACCGGCTGAACATCCGTCGGTGAGCCCGCAATCACACGCAGGATCTCGCTCGTAGCGGTCTGCTGTTCCAGAGCTTCCGTCAATTCGCGGTTACGAGACTGCTGCTCTTGGACCAGCCGTGCGTTCTCAATTGCGATGACCGCTTGATCAGCGAAGGTCTCGAGTAGTTTGATTTGTTTGTCTGTAAACGGTCGCACTTCCGTGCGGCGGATGTTAATCACGCCGAGAGGCACACCGTCGCGCATAAACGGTGTGGCGAGCGCGGTTCTAATGCCGGTGGCTTTTTGGACAGTCTCGTATTCTGAGAACTCTGTTTCAATCTCTTCCGCGATGTCATGGATGTGAATCGTCTCCCGATCGATGATGGCTCGGCCCACGGGAGTGCCACGGGTAATGCCCCGCATGCCAATAGCTGTCGCAGTTGGCATTGCTCCATATACCGCCACACGTTGCTGAACATCGCCCTCAACGCGAAAGATCACAGCATCCTTGGCATCACACAACCGAGCAGCACTCTCCGCAATCGTATCCATCACCGACTGAAGATCCGCCGGCGCGCGCGCGATCATGCGCAGGATCTCGCTGGTCGCTGCCTGCTGCTCTGCGCCCTCGCGTATTTCCCGCGCCTGCGCGGCGATGGTTTTCTTCAGCTTAGAGACCGAATCCGTCGAGGACGCGGTGCGGCTTTTGACGCTGGTTTTCTTTGGCGGCTTTTTATCCATGTTAAAACGCAAAAATCCCGGACTGGCCCCAGTCCGGGATTTTCAAAGGCATACTAAAAGTACGACCGGGGTCGACCAGTCTGCAATCTCATTCGAGTGGTCGGTCTATGTTTAGTTGAATTGAAGCATCGCCGTCAAGGACGGAAACGGAACGGATGCCGCCTTCGCTCTTCACGCCTTTGCGCGAGCCAACCGAACTATACGTGCCTCGCAAATCCGAAATTCGAAGCCGAAAGAGGCCCCGCGGACCGAAAAAAGACGAAGTTCGAGGGTCGGGTGTCGAGGGGAAAATCCCTCGTCCCTTGACACTCATCACTCGACACTCTTTCTGTTTTTCAGTCATTCGAATTTGTTTCGAGCTGCGAATTCCTTTACCTTGGAACTCTTCTGAACACAGCGAGGCTAGGCGCTTGTAAGCTGTAACCCATTGGGTTACAATTGGTGTGTGTGATCCGCGGCTTCAAGCACAAGGGGCTGGAGAGGTTCTTTTCGGCTGGAAGCAAGAAGGGCATCCAAGCCAAACACGTCGATCGACTGCGGGTGATTCTGGGTCGTTTAAGTGTGTCCATCACACCGGAAGATATGAACTTGCCGGGCTTAGATCTTCATCAGCTCAAGGGAGATCGTAAGGGCACATGGGCCGTGAACGTTAGTGGAAACTGGAGAATTACCTTTACTTTCGTCGGTAAAGATGCCGACGCTGTCGATTACGAAGATTATCACTGAGGTGCACGATGCGCATGCATAATCCTCCTCACCCGGGGGAAGTTCTGAAAACCTTATGTTTGGAACCGCTGAAGCTAAGCGTCACCGAAGCGTCAAAAGCGCTGGGGGTGAGTCGCAAAACATTATCGGCGATCCTGAACGGTCGCGCCGGGATTAGTCCTGAAATGGCAGTGCGGTTGTCGATTGCCTTTGGCACATCGGCAGAAAGCTGGCTCACGCAGCAGACACATTTTGACCTCTGGCATGCCGAACAGCGCCGTAAAAAACTCCGGGTCCGAAAGTTGGCGGCCTAGGTTTCTCTGAGCCAGTCGGCACCTGTGTCTGGGCGATCCAAATTAGGCTTGGCTCGCAAATCCGAAATCTGAATATCTAAACTCGAAACAATCCGAATCCAAAATAGTAAATCTGTCAAAGCCAAAACACTGAGCCGAATCGAGATCGTTTCGAACATTGTGGCTTTTGGTCATTTGAATTTGTTTCAAATTTCGGATTTCGTGCTTCGGATTTGACCTCGGTCAGGGTTCCAGAAAACCTTCTGGCGGAGCGGAATGGATATCGGATGTCACCTCGATCACACCCCGCACATTTTTCACCAACCTAACGACTGTGTTTTCCAAACCGGGCGCAACTCCACCCTTGACATTAATGTGGCCGCTTTCGGCGCGAACTTCGACTGCCAATCCGCGTACATTGGGCGCTGCGAATAACGTAGCGTGGACGCGAGATGCTAGAGCGATGTCGTCGAAAGCCTGCTTCGATGCGGGCGTGAGCTGATATCCTTCGAACTTCGCGGCCTCCAGGATCAGACGTTTCGCCCCGTCTCGGCTCATCTTGGCCATATTGAGAATCAGGTCGTAACGATTCGGATCGCGCCAATCCGTGCCGAACATCGCCATGAGCCGGCGGCTACGCGCCTTATCGACCTCTTCTATATAATGGCGCGCCGCGATGTCAGTCAGACTTTGCCGCGTTCGAATTTGGTCAATGCGAAATTCGATTGGCGCGGTTAAAAGTACTTTCAGCACATGCCCGATGCCGGACAAAAGCTCATGACCGACGTGGCCGTGATAAACCACCTTGCCGTCGTGGGCCAGTTCACACAGTGTGGCTTGAAGAGCGATGCGGTAGGGCCGCAGATCTTGCAGCAGACGCTCCCACCAATGCGGGCCTTTCTCGACGATCTCGTTGAGCTTTGCTTCGGGTATGCCATAGCGCCGGCTCGCCTCGACAAGCACCTCACGCCCGACACAACGGTAGCCGAGCGCCTCGGCCACAGCTTCGGCCAATTCCTGACCTTCGCCGGAAGCGCCTTGATAGATTGTGATGATCGGCATGATCAAAACCTCGTTAAACTGGAAAAAATTCGCAATGACGAATCCGAACCGAGTTGGTTTGAAATTTTGAGTCTTTCACACTTTTGATTGGTTTCGAATTTCGGATCCTTCGACATCGCTCAGGACAGGTTTCGCATTTCGATATTTTTATTCTCTTACCTTGGCGCCCATGGCGCTCTTTGCGCGAGATAATCTTTTCCGATTCGGATTTTATCGCGCTAAGCACGCTAGGCTCGCAAAGGCCCCACCTTCCCCACCTGATCTTGTTTTTCAAGTTCTAACTTGGCGTCCTTGGCGCTCTTTGCGCGAGATAAGTCTTACT
Source organism: Binatia bacterium (assembly GCA_050735675.1). Classification (GTDB taxonomy): domain Bacteria; phylum Desulfobacterota; class Binatia; order UBA9968; family UBA9968; genus DP-20. The sequence goes on from JBOHVN010000239.1 coordinate 6,362, forward strand.
TCACCGGCAAAGTGAACGCGAACTTACTGCCCTTGCCGACTTCACTCTCTACCCAGATCTTTCCTCCATGAAGCTCAACGAATTTCTTGGCCAGGGTTAAACCAAGTCCGGTTCCCTCGACCTTGTGCGCGTAGTCGGAGCCCACCTGTCGAAATTCCTCGAAGATCTTCGGCTGGTCCTCCGGGGCGAGCCGACTCCGGTATCGCTGACCGAGATTTCAATCGAGCCGTTGGCCTGTCTGGCCATGATCCCGATCCGTCCTCCCTCCGGAGTGAACTTGACCGCGTCTCGTCGCGTTCTCCCGATCCAAAGCCTCGGCGAGTTGGCGCGTTAGCGCTTGAACAAACTGCGCTGGCTTCTTGGACGAGGGCTTTTTTACCGTTGTGCGGCGCGGCTTCGCCTTGGATTTCTGCGCGGTTTTTTTGGGAGTCGTTGCCATAAGCGGAGGCCGAAATACGGCTGAGCTGACTTTTACGTCAGGTGTGTGAGACCGTCAAGCAAAATGGTTTGTCTTCCGAAACCAACGCCTACTAGGGCGTGCTTGCGGCTATCTATCAGTAATTATGCCGGGGACAAATGAGCAGCAAGGCGCTGCCGAAGTCGCGCCAGTCGAGGTAGAGCGACAGAACCGAGCGTACCAGCACTTGTTCTAGCATTGATTGCTGCAAGCCAGTTCAATCGAATCACCGATGGAACCTTGAAGGCCGCTGGTCGCGAAGTCGGCGTCGGCAGGGGTCAGACCTTCATCCCAGTTAGGCAATTCCTGGCGAAGCTGAGATAAAATTCCACAGACCAGGAAGTCTTCAAATGGACCGGGTAGCTCCGCAAGGACTAAAACCGGACGCAGCTTGCCGGGGTGAAAGATCCGGCTGAGGCAACCGGAGCAGTACAATCTCTCCCGGCTTCATCGTTTAACGTCGTCCGACGTGTATTCAACCTCGTCCGCCGCGTAACGCGCAGCGAGATGAGCCAGCGAGACCTTGGACCACTCTTCGTGCTGCGATTTGGTTTCAAGATATTCGGCGTAATGCTGAACCTCTCGGAGTAGTTCCTCAGGCAGGCGCTCAATAAGTTCAACCACTCTCTCTTTCGTGCTCATTGCAGATCTCCTTTCGTGTTTGGCGGCGGTTTCAGACATTACCGTTCGCACAACTATCTTATTCAACCGCAGGCAACCGGACAAGCGCCTGTAAGGTTCCTAACCAGCCTGAGCGGCACGGAGACCGGGCGCAGTAGCTACGGTCGTATTGCCGTAGCGCTATTCGAAACAAACGGGAAGCCAAACAAACCCAAAATTGGAGAAAATTCAAAACCCCCAATCCGAATCGAGCTTGTTTGGAATTTTGAGTTTTTCGTCATTTGAATTCGTTTCGAGCTTCGAGATTCGGATCCTTCGACATCGCTCAGGACAGGTTTCGTGCTTCAAATTTTCTTCGCCCCTTACCCCTTACCCTTCACCCCTTACGGTAATCGAACCGCCGCCGTCAAGGAGCAACTAATGTGAGATGCCTCTCGCGAAAATCGTCAAATTACCCTTGTCGATTACCTCCTCAAGAAAACGTTGGACTATCGCTTTATTGGATGCTGTGGACACGTTCGCCTCCCTTCGGGCTCACGGCACAGTCCCAAGTGGACCTGCAAGCCTTGGCTTTGAGGTAAATGGACGATCATGGCCGGCGGCAAAGGATGTTCTGCAGCGGCACGACACGCCCATAGGGTCCACCGCGCGCTTTTTACTTGTCCAGAGTCTCCACTAACTGGTCCGCTGTTTAGCAAACTGCTTTATGGATTGCAGATCATTTACCCAGTCGCGTGCAGATCGGCACCACCCTTGCGATTTGGGTCTCAGCTCGGCTCGCTGGCGTGCCGTGCC
>JBOHVN010000240.1:0-14843 GCA_050735675.1 Binatia bacterium
CTGGGGAACACCATGGACACTATCGTCTTTCTCCAAGACAAGTGGAGTCACAGTGCCTTTGTGCCTCTATATCTGTTCTTCGGGGGCCTGGCCGCCGGGATGTTCATCGTGGCGGTAGCCACTGATCTTGCCGGTATCTGGTCAAGGCGGGCCGCCGCCGCCGCGCGTTTCGTCGCCTACGGCCTTCTTCCAGTTCTCGCTTTGGGCGGCTTTTTCCTTACCGTCCATCTTGGCAAGCCCGAACGCGGATTATTATTTCCGATCTTTTTTACCAACTATAATTCTTGGATGACGCGCGGCGGCTGGATACTCAGCGTTGCGGCTCTTTTCATGATTGTATACGCAGTCCTGTGGTTCTTCGGCACCGGCTGGCTGGTGCGTCGTGTCGTCGGCGTCGTAGGCCTGATTCCAGCCGTCGGTCTTGCGCTCTACACGGGGCTGCTGCTTTCAGGATCCTGGTATGTACCGCTCTGGTCCGGTGAATATCTCCCGCCGCTCTTCCTGACCTCGGGCCTTAACACAGGGTTAGCCGCCGCCGGATTGGCGGTTTTGTCCGCCTGGCCTTGGCTCGGCCTCCGCGATATCGAACCGCGACCGATCATTCGCTGGTTTGGCATTGCCCTGGTAGTGTTGATCGTATTCGAAGGTTGGGAACTCTACCGCTTCATGCGCGATCTTAGCAGTCAGGGATTGCTCACGGGACATGCGAGCGCGCCAACCGCCGAGCGGTTTCAGTACAAGGTAGAGCCAGGCGGCTCCCTCGGCCCCGGCAATTACGTCGCGGTCCTCACGTGGGTCGGCGACGCGACTGGCGTCGAAGAAGGCATGTCTGCCGACACATCGATTGAGATCACCCAGCCAAACAGTCAACTGACAATAGTGACGCCGCGCAAGCTAGGCGTGACCTACAATGTGTACATTGGGCCGTCTCATACCGAAACGCGGAAGGTGGCCGCCAATATCGCGCCCAGAGAGAGCGTGGCCATTCAAAATCTCTCGCGTGGCGGTTTCAATCTGCCGATCAATATCGATACCGGCGGGGAGTTCCTCGCTCCGAGCGGTGGGCGGCTTGCCTATCGCTATCTCACTGGCGGACCCGCCTATCCGTCGGCGCTCTTTGGCGGCACCGCCGAGGCGGCGCTAAGCGGCGCAGTGAGTGTCGGCGCGACTCCCCAGGTTTTCCACCGTCTCCCCCACAGTCGAGACCTCTCGGCATGGTTCTGGTTCGGCGTCGTCGGCCTCGCGTTAGTGGTTCCCGTCGCGCTGACGCTGGTCGAGTTTGTCGCTGAATTCGCGGGACATGCGACCGCCAACGCAGTCGCAGCGGTAAAGTTCGCCTCGGTTTTGGCCGGCGGGCTCATTCTGCGATTCGTAATCGTTTGGGGCGGTGACATCAAGGCGCCGCTCTCTTTCACGCCGTCAACCTGGCAGATACCGTTGCCACCCCCGGGCCTCGGGGGTTAAAAAATGCGATTGTGGGTGGCGGTGCTCCTTCTGGCGGCGCCGGCCGTATTAGCAGCCCAAACAAAAGGTGATCCGAAGAAGGGCGAGGATTCATACACGGAGAAGTGTGTGCTTTGCCATGGTTCCCGAGGCCAAGGCTGGGACTGGTCGAAGCGAGTAGAGAAGCCGCCGATCCCTATTCCTGATTTATCCAAGGTCGTTCCACAAAGATCGGATCAGTACCTGTTTGATATCGTTCACGGCGGTGGTGAAGCTGTCGGCAAGACCCGCCTTATGCCGCCGTTTGGTTTTCAGCTGAACGACGAGGAAGTCTGGGACATCGTTGCTTATATGCGGACATTGGGAAAGTAAGATGATCTCCGGGTTTCCCCTCCCTCTGCCAGTTTTCTGGTTCGTGGCAGGAATACTCTTCATCGCGCCTCCGCCTTTAAACGGCCTCCAGCAATCGCCTTCTCGGCACGAGACGATCGGACGTGTTCCGCATGCGATCGCCGTTGGCGACTTTAACGGGGATGGCGTTCCCGACGTCGCTGTCCCGGCCGCCGCTGAGCGCAAAGTCGCGGTTCTCTTAAGCAATGGCAAGGGCGGATTCGTTTCCAACCACACCTACGCGACCGGCACAGGGCCGAGTTGGGTGGAGATCGGCGACTTTAACGGCGATGGAAAACTCGATTTTGTCACGGCCAACACCGGCGGCGGGGATCTCAGTCTTTATTTCGGAGACGGTAAGGGAAAATTCTCCAAAGCTCGTGACATCATGAACATTCCCGGCCCCGCCTCTGCGGTCGCGGTGGATATCAATCGCGACGGACGCTTGGACCTTGCAGTCACTCAGCCGAAAGAGGCACGGCTTATCACCATAGAAAACCTTGGCGGGAACTTTAGACCTGCCGCGACCTACGAAGTCGGCCGGGCGCCACATATCGTGACCAAGGTTGAATTAAATGGAGACGGGATTTCGGATCTCGTCGTCGGAACATTTGCGCGGCATATGCTCTCCGTCCTGCTTGGCAAGGGTGACGGCACTTTTCGCGTTGCCGGAGAGACACAGGTCGGACGGTTTCCTCATTACGTCGCGGCCGGTGATTGGAATCGCGATGGTCATCAGGATCTGGCGGTCGCCTGCGCGGGAGAGGACGCGGTTGTTCTCCTCGAAGGTGACGGTACCGGGATGCTGCGGAAGGCGGGGATGTTTCCCATGGGCGACAATCCGCATGGTCTTGTAGCAGCCGATTTCAACGGCGATGGCTTTCTCGACCTCGCCGGCTCGGCGCGAACAGCGGGTGAAATTTCTGTCTTCCTCGGCGATGGCAAGGGCGGATTTACCGCCGTAGCGCCTCTTCGCATCAATCAGGACATCATCGCTCTGACAGCCGCTGACTTTGACCGCGACGGCAAAATCGATCTTGCCTTGGTCTCTGCGGGTCACGGTTCGGTCGTCATGCTGCGGGGCGACGGCAAAGGCGGGTTTTCGCCCTTTGCAAGAAAATAGGAGGAACGCCATGGATCATGCAGACGCGACTCAACGTTTTCGGTTCGAACAAGTAGAGTACCGTCCCTGGCTCGATACGCTCTGGCGGCCGGTACTGATCGCCGCCGCGGCCGTGACGGTTCTCTTGCTCGTTATCGTGGCGGCAAGTCATTCGGCCTGGTCTCTGCTCGGAATCGGCCGAGGCTTTGTATCCGAGGAATTGTATTCCATATCGGGTTTTGTGATCGTCTTGGCTCTTACATTCGGTCACGCAATCGGATGGGCCATCGGCAGCGCCATTGTTTTCTATATCATGACGCTGTTCGGGACCGGCGCCAATTGGAGCACCGCTCGGATCGCCATGGGAGTTGCCTATCTTGCCCTCGGCCCGCTCCCTCTCTTAATCTTTCACACCTTCTATGGCGGCACGCTCCTAGGTATGCCGCGGGCTGGGCTTGGGGAGTGGCTCGCCGAACACCATCCGAGTGCCCGTTGGCTTTTGATCTACGCTCACCCGGTCATCGATTTTTCGGTCATACCCCTGGCAGCGATCTTCCTGGGAATTCTTTGGAAGTACGGCGACCGATTGCAGCGCGAGACTCCCCTGCAAACCGCGCTGGCTCTCACAATCCTGGGAACTTCTCTTGCTGTGGCTCTTTCGCTCGCAATCCATTCGATGCTTGTGCACGCTCGCATCGGCCCGTAAGCCATGCTTCGATGGAACGCTTAACATCGGATCAGCTCAAGCAGGAACAGCAGAAGACCCGCGCATTGCCGCGCATGCGTTACGGCTTTCTCGCCCGCCTGCTCTTCGTTTCCATGGATCTACTGTACGGACGCAAAAAGACCCTTTCCAAATTTAAGGTGCTCGAAATCATTGCCCGGGTGCCGTATCAGGCTTGGGAAAACGTGGCGTACGTTGCAATGACCCACACGCATGGCGACCCTGGTTTTGCACGCCGCATCTTCGACCGTGTCAAGGAAAGCCGTATCCAGCAGGACAACGAGCAGTGGCATCTTCTCATCATTGGAGAGCTTGCCTCCAAGAGGGGCATCGATGAGAATTTGTTTTTGCATGGCTTTATCCCGCAGGTCATCGCCCTTTTCTACTATCATCTCTCATGGATCCTTTATGTGATCCGGCCCAAGTGGAGCTATCTTTTGAACGCTTATTTCGAGGACCATGCCGAGCACGAGTACATGGAATATGTAGCTGAAAATCCCGATCTCGAGGCGAAGCCTTTCGACAGCATGTTCGTCGAGGAATACGGGCAGTTCGCTTCGCTCGCCGATACCTTCCGCCAGATCGGCTATGACGAACGCGTACACAAGCTCGAGAGTCTAGCTCGGGTCGATGCCGCGCGCTTTCAGTAACCCGAACGGCAGTCAATTAATCGGGCATTCGTTTGGTTTAGATTTTAGAAAATCAGACCGCGGCTACTCGCGGCGCAGAATTTCTCCCGAGCCTGATTATGCCGCGCCTGCGGCAGCGCGATGTAGATGGCGATCAAACTGGTGCGCCCGCCGAGAATCGAACTCGGACTTAGGGTTCCGGAGACCCTCGTGATATCCCTTTCACTACGGGCGCGTAAGAGAAATGAAAAATGCAAAAGTAAAGACTCAAAAAACCAAAGATTTTTTATCACTCGGGCTCGGCCCAGTCAACGCGAACTCGACGCGGGTTTATTAGCGCTCGAGAATTTCCGCATATCGTGGCTCATCGAGGCTGCTTCCTTCGCAATCGACTCGGGCCTATGTTAACTAATGGCGCGTGAAGATTCGAGCGCCGGCAAAAATCAATCTGCGCTTGCGCGTAGTTGGCAAGCGCGCCGACGGCTACCACTTGCTCGACACGATCATGGCGCCGGTGTCGCTCTACGACGAGATCGAGATTCGTAAGCTGCGCATGGCTCCCACGCACAAAAAATCCGGCGATGAGCTGATCAAAATAACTTGCGATGATCCCGCCGTGCCGGCGGATGAAGAGAATCTCGCCTATCGCGCCGCGCAGCTGATCATGAAGGACAGCCGCAAGGCGCAAGCCGTTCATATTCACATACGCAAGAGCATTCCGCTCGGCGCCGGTTTGGGAGGCGGTAGCACGGATGCGGCGGCAACCCTGGTTGGTTTGAATCGGCTGCTCAAACTGCGACTGTCGCTTTCAAAGTTGGAAAAAATGGCGCTGTCGCTGGGCGCCGATGTGCCGTTTTTCATCCGAGCACGGCCGGCGCGGGCGCGCGGCATCGGCGAGCGACTTAGCCGGCTCGGCAGGCTGCCGCGCATCTGGTCGGTCATCATCTATCCGGGCTTCCCGGTGTCGACCGCCTGGGTATACCGTAACGTCGCCGCAAAGTTGACAAAACCTATTGTAAATACTAGCATTGCGACTTCGCTGAAGAGTTTCGACAAGCTTTCGAGCCTGCTGGAAAACGATCTAGAAAGCGTGACCCTCAGACGGTATCCTGAGATAGGCGTTTTGAAGCAAAAGCTATTGCGCGAGGGCGCTCCGCGGGTTTTAATGTCAGGTAGCGGTTCATCAGTGTTCGGCATTTTCGCTTCGAAGCGAGCGGCACTCACCGCGTTTGAGCGGTTGCGGAAAGAGGAGGGGGCCCGAGCGTTCTTGGTCCATGTGTTAAATTAAGCAATCAATCTTAAAAAGCCTATAGTAACCGGGAGCAAAACATCTGGCTCGTCTCAAGTGGGGGTCCCTATGCAGGTTACCGAGGTTAGGGTCTTTCCTGTCGATGAAGATAAACTAAGGGCTTATGTCACGATCACCCTCGATCATTGCTTTGTGATCCGGGATCTGAAAATTATTCATGGTGCCACTGGGTATTTTGTCTCGATGCCCAGCAAGAAGCGCAAAGACGGAACCTATAAAGACATCGCTCATCCGATCAACAACGAGACGCGAAGGATGATCGAAGAGAAAATCATCGCGGAATATCAGAAGGTTCTTGCCGAGGGCGGAAGCGCTAAAGGGCTCGAGGGCGTCTGAACCGAGATTCCGCGCGGCCGGACGAACTTCTCCTAGAGGAGTTTGGGGATGGGCGGTCGCCAAGCGGTAAGGCCCCGGACTTTGGATCCGGTATCGAAGGTTCGAATCCTTCCCGCCCAGCCAGTTTCATAGGAGTTGAACTGGCGCACATTGTCAAAAATTTAATTGGTTTCAAGTGGCGCCGTTCAGGGTCGAACGGCGCTCGTTGTTTTCGCGAAATTGACAGGGCGGGTCCGGGCGAGTAGAAAGGGCTTCATCGCCTAGCGTGACGTATGCGGGGTATTGAATAAAAATTCAAAACAACAAGGCTCCGATACCCATGGCCGAACTAAAACTATTCGCCGGTAACTCCAATCCGCCCTTGGCGGCCGCGATCAGCCAGCATCTCGAACTGTCCTTGGGCAAAGCCGTGGTGGAAACCTTCAGCGACGGCGAGAGCAAGGTCGAGATCAAAGAGAATGTCCGCGGCGCCGATGTATTTGTTTTGCAGTCGACCTCGGCGCCAGGAAATAACAACCTGATGGAACTTTTGCTCATGTTGGATGCGTTCAAGCGCGCATCGGCGATGCGCATCTCGGCGGTTATACCGTACTACGGCTACGCGCGCCAGGATCGAAAGGTCATCCCGCGCGTGCCGATCAGCGCCAAACTGGTTGCCGACTTGATCACGACCGCGGGCGCGTCACGCATGCTGACGATGGATCTTCATTCGGGGCAGATCCAGGGGTTTTTCGATATTCCGGTCGATAACGTCTACGCCACGCCGGTGCTGCTGGAATATTTAAGAAAACAATTGAATCACAACGAAGTCACGATCGTTTCTCCCGATGCGGGCGGCGTGGAGCGCGCGCGCGCGATCGCGACCCGCTTGGATGCCTCGCTCGCGATCATCGATAAACGTCGCGTCGGCCCCAACGTGGTCGCCGAGATGAATATCATCGGCGACGTGCAGGACCGCGTTGCGATCCTGGTCGACGATATAATCGATACCGCGGGCACGTTGACGATGGCCGCGGTGGCGCTCAAACGGGAAGGCGCGAAAAGAATCCTCGGCTGTTGCACGCATCCGGTGCTGTCCGGCCCGGCGATCGAGCGGATCGAAGACTCGCCGCTCGAAGAACTGATCGTGACCAATACGATTCCGCTCGGCCGGCAGGCGCAGGGCTGCAGAAAAATTAAGACATTATCGGTCGCCCATTTGATCGGCGAGGCGATCCGCCGCACCCACGAAGAAGAATCCATCAGCTCATTATTCGTTTAGCAGGAGGTAGGTTTCCTTGGAGACGCTAGAAATACGAGCCGTCGCTCGTGAGAAGAAACGCAAACGCGACGCCAAGCGCTTGCTGCGCAATGGCAAGATTCCCGGCATTCTTTATGGCCCGAAAACTCCGTCTACGCCCCTGGAATTGGACAAGCGGGAGTTTTCCACCCGGGTCGCCGGTTTCGAAGGTTCGCACCTGGTACGCTTGAAATCGGAGTCAACCGCGCTCGCGGATAAGGTGGCGCTGGTAAAAGACATGCAGTACCACCCGATCAGCGGCGATGTCATTCACGCCGATCTATACGAAGTCGATCTTACCGCCAAGATTACGGTCAACGTGCCGCTGCATTTTGTCGGCAAGGCGGCGGGCGTCGTGCGCGGCGGAATTCTTCAGCCGATCGTGCGCGAGATCGAAGTCGAATGTTTGCCGTTGGATATTCCGGCGTATTTTGACGTCGATGTCAGCGCTCTCGATATCGGTGATTCCGTCCACATCGAGGAACTGACGATGCCGGCGGACGTGATCGCGGTTTACGACTCGAATTTCCCATTGGTCGCAGTCGTGCCGCCGACGGTTGAAGAGGCTCCGGCCGCGGCCGCCGAGCCGGTGGAGGGAGCGGAAGCTGCGCCTGCGGCGCCGGAAGCTGCGAAAGAGAGCGAATCCTAATCAGCGGCGCGCTGCGGGTTTGCGGAAATTGATCGGTGAAATTGATCGTCGGTCTAGGCAACCCCGGCAAGCGATACGCGGCAACGCGGCATAATTTAGGCTTTCTGATCGTTGACCGGATCGCGGCGCAAATTGGCATTGCGCTCGGCAAAAAACTTCACGAGGCGCTGGTCGGCTCGGGCAGCATTGAAGGAGAAAAGATCGTTCTGGCCAAACCGCAAACCTACATGAACCGAAGCGGTCCAACCGTGGCAGACTTGCTACGAGAATTTGGCATTCCGACGGACGATCTGGTGGTGATCAACGATGATTTGGACTTGCCCTTCGGGCGTATTCGCATCCGGCCCGGCGGCAGCGCCGGCGGTCACCGCGGTCTTGGGTCAATTGCGGAAAGTTTGGCAGGCGCGCCATTTTGCCGGGTGCGCGTGGGTATAGGGCGACCGCCTGAAGGCGTGGAAGCGGCGGAGTACGTCCTTGAACCCTTTAGTGCCGCGGAGTCAGGGCAATTAGGCGAAATCGTGGATCGGGGCGCGGAGTCGGTCACGTGCCTGGTGCGGGACGGACTCGATCGCGCGATGGCAAATTATAATCGAGCGAGTTGACCCGGCACCTTTCATTGTAAGCGCGCAGGGTCTATGTTAGACAGGACAACTTATTGTGGAGGAAAACAAAGCCGTGACTTTATATGAAACCCTTTTCGTGGTTCATCCGGAAAAGGGATTGCGAATGAAGGAGTTCGTCGAAAAGTTTAATAAGGTTCTTGAAGGTCAGGGAGCTTCGGTCTCGCAGGTCGATGAATGGGGGGTCCGTGATCTTGCGTATCGCATCGAAAAGCAGAGCCGCGGGTACTACACCCTGCTCAGGTATCGAGCCACCGGTCGGGCGGTCGAGGAACTTGAACGCAACTTAAAGTTGACCGACGGCATACTCCGTTACATGACCGTGCGGGCCGATGAGGAAAACGTCGCCACCAACCCGGCTGCGGCCGCCCGGGCGCCACACAGTGATGAGCCGCGGCAGGCGCCGGAAGCCGACAGCGCGAAAGTCGAGCCTTCGGCCTAATTGGCTAGCATCGCAAGTTTTCCTGTGTAATTTCTCCGAGACGGAGAAAGCCGCTGTTTATGGCTGGAAAATTATCATAGCGAAACTCGGAGAAAGAGGTATTTCAATCGATGGCACAGATGGATCGAGGCCCGCGGCCTAGCCGGGAGAGATCGGATGACGAAAAAGGAGGACCGCGTCGCCGGCCGATGTTTCGGCGCAAGGTGTGCCGTTTTTGCGCCGACAAAACGCTGCGCATCGACTACAAAGATCTCAGAATGATCTCTCAATTTATTACCGAACGGGGCAAGATGACGCCGAGCCGGATCACCGGAAACTGCGCCCGCCATCAGCGCTTGCTGACGACCGCCGTGAAGCGCGCGCGCAGCGTGGCTCTGCTCCCCTTCACTACCGCCAAAAACTAACGTTTTTCGCTGGTCAAATTCTCATGCCGCGGTTAGAAGTCACGAGCAAGTTCTGTTTAGCTTTGGCTGCGAGCATGTTTCTGTTCATGAGCGGCATCAGCTTGCCGCCGTTGGGCGTAATTCTGTTGCCGTTCGTAGCCCAGCCCGTGCTCTGGTTCGGTTTCAAGTTCGGCATCGCCGGCGGCCTGACCGTGCTGGGCGTCGCTTTCTTGCTGTTCATGATTCTTGCCGGCGAGGAGCTGGCTTTCATCTACAGTCTGTTCGCCGTCATGGCTGGGCTGTTGCTCGCCCTGTTGGGCCGGCTTCGGGCAATCGAATATTTAGTCGGCAGCATCGCTGCCGTGATGCTGACGATGGGGGCCGGTCTTTCGCTCTACTTTTATGGTTCCTGGGCGATGATGTTTGCCGACCTGCGCACCAGTCTGACTCGACAGCTCGAGTCCGCTGTGCGCGTGCAAGAAAAAATCGGACTTTCGCAGGAGAGTCTGGACTTGCTCAAGGAGCAGGCGCCGCAGATCGTCGAAATGATGTTGCGGCTGTTGCCCGCGTTGCTCTTCTTGAGTTTTGCGTTCGTCGTGTTGATCAATATTCTTTATCTCGGCCGGCGTTTTCCCGAGCGGCGTGAACAGTGGTTTTCGTTGCAATTCTTGCGCGAGTGGAAGAGCCCCGAGCCGCTGGTGTGGGGGCTCATTGCCAGCGGGTTTGTTCTATTCGTGCCCGGGTTGGCCGGGCTGCGCGCGGTTGCGCTGAATATCTTGCTGGTGATCGGCGCGTGCTACTTCGCTCAAGGGTTGGCGGTGATTGCCTTTTTTTTCCACAAGAACAATGTGCCGCGGTTTTTGCGCGGCTTGACCTATGTGTTGATCATTTTTCAACAGATTTTTACGCTGCTGGTGGTCGGGTTGGGCCTATTCGATCTGTGGGGCGATTTTCGCCGATTACGCAAGGATAACCTGACGCCGAGCCAAGCGTCTTAGCGGAGGGCTCATGGAAGTCATATTGAAGGAAGATATCGTGAATCTCGGCAAGATCGGCGAGGTCGTGCGCGTGCGCGACGGTTACGCGCGCAATTACTTGTTGCCGCGCGGGCTGGTGCTGATCGCAAACAAGAGAAACCTGAAGACCTACGAGCACCACAAAAAGATCGTGAGCGATCAGAAGCAAAAGTTCGTCCGGCAGGCGCAGTCGGTTGCGGATCAGTTGACCACGGTGTCCCTGGTCATTCCGATGAAGGTCGGCGAAGAAGGCCGGCTCTTTGGCTCGGTGACCAGCATCCAGATTGAAAAGGCGCTGAAAGCGAAAGGCCTCGACGTCGACCGGCGAAAGATTCATCTGCACGAGCCGATCAAAACCTCGGGAGATCATGAAGTGCCGGTTCGGCTATCCGCCGATCTCACGGTGCCGCTCAAAGTGTCCGTGGTGTCCGACAGTTAAGATCGCGAAAGTCTAGGCGCGCCAACCCGTCAAGGATTCGGTTGCCAGACCAAGTGGGATGAGGGCGGAACGTTCTCGTCCCACTTTTGTTTTTACGCGCTCGAATTTGCGAGTAGATAAGATTGCGGCGCGCGGCCATGATTGCTAATCTGCCGTTCAATTTTCCCAGCCGATTCCGTCGTTTGAGATCGTGGCTTCACCGGACTCAAATATTGCTCGCGGCCGCCTGCTGATTCTATCGGCGGCGCTCCTGTGGAGCCTGGCCGGGGTGTTTATCAAGTTCCTCGACGTTCCGCCGCTGACGATCGTTTTCTATCGGAGTTTTTTTGCTTGCCTCATTTTTACGCCGTTCGTGCGCCGCGCCGACTGGCGGATCAGCGGCCCCGTTGGGCTTTCGGTGCTGACCTACAGCGCCGCGATCAGCGCCTTTGTCTCCGCCAATAAACTCACCACCGCGGCCAACGCCATCGTTTTGCAGTACACGGCGCCGATTTTCGTCTTTCTTTTTTCGCGCATCGTGCTGGGCGAAGCAGTCACTAAATTGAACGGTCTCGCGCTTTCGGCCGGCATGTTGGGCGTCGGCGTCATCTCGCTCGATAGCGCCGGAGAGCCGGAGATGGCGGGAGTGTTGCTCGCGCTTTTGAGCGGGCTGCTGTTCGCCGCTTACATGATCAATCTCCGGCGCACGCACAACGTCAGCCCGGTCTATCTCACCTGGATCAACAACGCGGTTTGCGCGCTGTTGCTTTTGCTCGTGGTCCAGTCGCAGCTCGCGCTCACTTGGAACCAGCTTGGGATCCTCGCCGTGATGGGGGCCGTGCAGCTCGGTCTGCCCTATTTTCTTTTCTCCAAGGGATTGCAGAGCGTGTCGTTGCAGGAAGCGTCGCTGATCGCATTGATCGAACCGGTCCTCAATCCGATTTGGGTCGCCATGACGGTCGGCGAGATTCCTTCCGCTGCGACCCTCGCGGGCGGCGGCATGATTCTCATTGGACTCGGAGTGCGCTATCTGTGGCCGTTGCTGACCAGGCGGGTCGAGGCGGCGCCAAACGTTTCCTGACAGGCGTGCGCCGCACGGCGGCCGTTTAACAAATCGAAGTTTAACAATCACGATTTTTTTGATACCTTCGGAAATCTAAAACGGAGCCGAGGAGGACAAGATGTCAATGAACTGGGGAATGGCTAATCGTTTAGCGAGAATTATTAAATCGGATGGCCGCGCGGTTATGCTCGCCGTCGATCACGGCTACTTTCTCGGCCCCACGAGCGGGTTGGAAGAGCCCAGAAAAACCATCGAACCGTTGATGCCGCATGCCGACTCGATCATGCTCACGCGCGGCGTGCTACGAACTTCGGTGGATGCGAAGGCGGACAAGCCGGTGGTTCTCCGCGTCTCCGGCGGGACGAGCATTCTTAAGGAATTGTCCAATGAAGACATCACGGTCTCGATCGATGATTGTATCCGTCTCAATGTTTCCGCCGTGGCGCTGTCGATTTTTGTCGGCTCAGAGTTCGAGAAAGAAACGCTCGTGAGCCTTGCCAAGTTGGTTGACGAGGGTGAGAAATACGGCATCCCCGTGCTTGCCGTCACCGCGGTCGGAAAGGATATGGCGCGCGACGTGCGCTACCTCGGGTTGTCCTGCCGCATTGCCGCCGAACTGGGCGCGCATATCGTTAAGACTTACTATTGTGATGATTTCGAACAGCTCATCGAGAGCTGCCCGATCCCGGTGATCGTCGCCGGCGGCAAGAAAACACCTGAGATGGAAGCATTGGAGCTGACCTATAACGCCGTGAAAGGCGGCGCCGTCGGCGTCGATATGGGCCGGAATATCTTTCAATCCGACTCGCCGGTCGGCATGATTAAAGCCGTTCGCGCGATCGTGCATGAAAACGTTTCCGTAAAAGAAGCCTATAAGATCTACGAGAGCGAGAAGAACACGAAGGCGCGTAAAGCATCGTAGCTGCTTACTCAAAAAAGAAGACACATGCTTCGACAAGCTCGCCATGAGCGGAGTTTCCTCAGATTCCATTCCGTTCGTCCTGAGCTTGTCGAAGGACGTTCGCTATAGCCCACCATGCGCGTCGCGATGTACTACAACAACCGGGATGTCCGGTTAGAGGAGCTGCCGGTTCCAAAGATCGGTGCCGGCGAGTTGCTCATTCGTACCCGCGCTAGCGGCATCTGCGGTAGCGACTTGATGGAGTGGTACCGCGTCAAAAAAGCGCCGCTGGTTTTGGGTCACGAGATCACGGGTGAAGTGGTCGAAGTCGGCGATGGAGTTACGGACTTCAGCGTTGGCGAGCGCGTCTTTTCTTCGCATCATGTGCCGTGTGGCACGTGCCGATATTGCCTGGCGGGACACCAGTCGGTTTGCGATCTGCTGCGCACGACTCACTTCGATCCCGGCGGTTTCGCCGAATATATTCGCGTGCCGAAGATCAACGTCGAGCTTGGGACACTCCGCATTCCGGAAACGATGACCTACGACGAAGGATCCTTCATCGAGCCGCTCGCCTGCGTTGTCCGCGCCCAGCGTTTGGCGCGGCTGGCCGCGGGCCAAACCGTGCTGGTGATCGGCAGCGGGATTTCCGGCCTGCTGCACATTCAGCTTGCCCGCGCTCGCGGCGCGGCGCGGATCATCGCGACGGACATCAGCGATTATCGTCTCAAGGCCGCGGCGCAATTCGGCGCGGATGCGACGATTCACGGTTCGACGGATGTGCCGGCGCGGTTGCGTGATTTCAATGACGGCCGGCCGGCGGACTTGGTGATTGTTTGCACCGGCGCGATGCCGGCGATTCAGCAAGCGGTTAAATCTGTCGATCGCGGCGGCAGGTTATTATTTTTTGCCCCGACAGCGGCCGGAGTCGATGTGCCGATTCCGCTCTGCGATTTTTGGCGTGACGAGATTAGTGTGGTCACTTCGTACGCGGGCAGCGGCGATGATTTACAAGAAGCGCTGGAGTTGATCCGCGACCACCAGGTGCGGGTTGCGGACATGGTCACGCACCGCTTGTCTCTTGCTGAAGCCGGCCGAGGATTTCAACTGACGGCCAGCGGCCAGGATTCGATCAAAGTCATTTTGGATCCGTTGATCTGATCGGTTTCGGGTTACGGGTCTCGGGTTGTTGAACTCGAAATGCGAAACTCGGAACGCGAAACTAGCGAGTAAATCCCAACTCCTTCCGCGCTTTTTCGAGAAAGCTGTAATCAACGACTTCGCCGACGGTAATCGGCCTGGTTACCTTGGCGTTCTCGCGCTGGGAATCAATCAACACCTGCACGGACTCCGGGGAAACGTTGGCGTCTTTGGTCAAGACGCGGGTGACTTGCTTCGACATCTCTCCGGCCATTTTTCGATCGTTTACCTTCCATTGCTTCATCATGATGTCAGTCACCGCTTGATGATTGTTTTTGTCCCATACGAATTGTAAACCTCGCAGCGTCGCGCGCACCATTCTATAAACTTCGTCGGGGTTCTCCCTGATCTTTTTTTCCGACGTGCCGAAGCCGTTTTGAGCGAACTGCACAATATCGCCGAGAAAGATGAGTTCATTGTAGCCCTTTTCCAGCGCGACAATGTTTTCAGGAACGGAAAGCAGCGAAGCGTCGACGACGCCCGACTCAAGAACGGCGAAACGGCTGGCCGCCGATCCGCCCATCGGAAGAACGGACACGTCTCGACCGGGCTCGAGCCCGAAATGTCTCAAGGCACGATAGCCAAGCAGCGTCGCGGAGCCGCCCGGAGAGCTGCCGGCAATTTTCTTGCCCTTGAGTTGTTTTGGATCCTTGATTTCTTTCTTGCTCATTAGAAACAGCAGGGGACGTTCGACGGTAAAGAGCAACACTTTCATGGGTTGGCCTCGTACCGCTCCGCCGATCAGTCCGGTGACGGCCGCGCTATAGTCGAGATCGCCGGACATTACAGCCGCGCTGGTCAGATTGGCCGCCATCTGGATGATTTCCAGATCGATGCCTTCGTCTTTGTAAAAGCCGCGATGAAGCGCGGCGTAAATGGCCAAAAAGGAAACGTTTGTCGACGAGCTTCCCATGCGGACTTTTTTTAACGTTTGCGCGT
>JBOHVN010000241.1:0-20885 GCA_050735675.1 Binatia bacterium
TTACTATACTGCTGGCGACCCATGGACTTGACGTAGAGGCAACCGATGATCAGGATGTCACCGTGATTGACTGAGGCAGCAACACTCATGTCCGAGAAAACCGCAATCCCCACTGCCCCGGCACCGGCCCATGTCACGGTTGCACACCTGGTGTATGCGTTGCACGCCCTGAGCCTTTTAATCGGCGTGTCGACCGCCGCGACCATTGTCGGTGCCTTCGTCTTTGGCGTGCCCTCGATCATTGCCGTCGTCATCAACTATGTAAAGAGGGGAGAGGCAAGAGGGAGCTTTCTTGAGTCACACTTTCGCTGGCAGATTCGAACGTTCTGGTTTGCGCTGCTCTGGTGTCTGATCGCCGCAATGCTGTTTGCGACTTTCATCGGCATTCCGCTCGCCCTCGTGGCTTTTGTCGCCGCCGGCTTCTGGGTCATCTACCGGGTCGCTCGCGGCTGGCTGGCCCTGCGAGATCGAAAGCCGATGTCTACGAACCGTTGACTGCGGATCCGACCCGTATCCCACGAAGCGCATTTAAGATCAGAGCGCTGATTGCGGATTCAATCAAATGCAAAATTGGTCGGTGAAGCTTACACGGGGATTTTTGCCATCCAGATGATCTGCAAATGCCGGTGCATGCGATCTATTGACACGCCAAGTCGTCTCGAGAGCGTACCTTGACCACACCGGCGGGTGGCGTAGGTTAAGGTAGACCAGAATTTTGGCCTATCCGGCACGCGGGTGCGCCTTTTATGGGAGAATTGTCTGGACTGTGGAGATTCAAAGTCAGACGATTTCGCATCATTTACGAGTTGGATCGCAAAGCGCGGGTTAGCAGGATCTTCGCCATCGGCCACCGGCGAGAAGTTTACGAACAATTGGCCGACCGAGTGCGCCAGATCAGAGAGCGTAAATAGGATGTGTGTTTGCGACGAAGAGAAGCACTTGCATCGTTGTCTTTTCCATCGACTTGAATATGCGTGTAGGTGGCGCGAGCCTTATTCACGCATTCAAACCTGACCCTGCAGCCTCGCTGCAGCCTCGCTCGAATATCGTCGCGACATGCCTCGCGTCGCACAAATTGCTCCAGCGGGTTTCAACTTAGAGATTCGGCGACTCTACTTCTTTGTCGAAACAGCTCCGCCATCAACTGGTATTGCAACGAATTTTGTCCAACTCAATCTGAAACAGCGAAGGTAGAGATCTGATCATCCTCTTGACCCTCACCGCTCTGACCCTCCCTCTGTGCAGCCTCGGCACCAGACCCATAATGTTACTGAAATAATATTTTTCGCCTTCCTCTTTCAGAGAGTGCGGAGCCGAGTGCGAGGCGCGTTCATGGCGACGCCTTCCCCTGGCCTAATTCGCGAAACGCCTGCTCAATGGCATCGATCGCTTCCGCCATGGGAAGTAGATTTTCAATCTGCTCATTCTTGAAGACTAAAACCATGAAGTCTTCTTCCTCCAGCTCCTATTTCGAACCTTAGTATAGCCTGCGTATAATAGAGGGTTCGAAGGAATCAAGCGGAGATGGACATTCTCTCAGCTTTGGTGCTATTGAGTGCCAGCAACGACGGCCGCAGCACGTTGCGCTTCCGTCTAGCCTAGCCGTTAAGGAGAAAGTCATGCCTCAGATTATTTCGGTTCATTCGTATCGAGGGGGAACCGGTAAATCGAACATCACCGCCAATCTCGCCGCTTTATTCGCCGCCCGAAACCGACGGGTCGGCGTCGTGGATACAGACATCCAATCGCCGGGAATTCACATTCTTTTCAGCTTAAGCGACTCTGACATACACCATTCGCTCAATGATTACTTGTGGGGGAAATGCCACGTCAAAGAAACCGCTCATGATGTAACCGCGCGGTTGGGTCCGGACATCGGCGGGCGGATTTTTCTCATTCCTTCCAGCATGAAAGCAGGCGACATCGCCCGCGTGCTGCGTGAAGGCTACGATGTGGGGGTGCTGAGAGACGGCTTGCAGGAACTGATCGAGGCGCTGACGCTGGACGTGCTGATGATCGACACCCACCCGGGACTGAATGAAGAGACGCTTCTTTCGATTGCCATTTCAGACGCCCTGGTGATCGTGCTCCGTCCGGACCAGCAGGACTACCAGGGCACCAGCGTCACGGTGGAAGTCGCCCGTAAACTCGATGTCCCGCGCCTATTGCTCATTGCCAACAAGGTCCCCGCCGTGTTCGATGTCACCGCCGTCAAGGCGCGCGTCGAACAGACTTACCAGTGCGACGTCGCCGCCGTGTTGCCACACTCCGATGAAATGATGTCTCTTGCCAGCGCTGGCATTTTTGTTCAACGCTACCCGGATCATCCGATCACTGCCGCCCTCGACCAGGTCGCCACCAAGTTGACGGCTTGAACGCGCCATGCCGGCGGACGAACCACTGTTCACGCGCGATGAGGCGCTGGGCGGGCTCCCCGCCAGACGCGCGGCAACTCTTTTATTTCTGATCGAGAGCCGGAGCGCGCACTTCGAGGCGCGGTCACGGCTGTTGGCGCAGGAGTTTCCCACTGAAAAAGCGGCTCAGGAGCTGGACCTCGAATTCGTCGAGGCCTTCACTCTCAGTCGCGAGCCCCCAATGCGGCCGACCATACGGCATCTGGAGCGTCACGCCGAAAAATGGGCGCATCTGGTTCCCGAGAATCCGCGTTTGCGCGCGGCAGTGGCGCATTTGTTGGCGGAGAAATATCTCTTCACCTATCGAGCCGTGCCGGGCATACGCGCGTCGCTGGGACTCGACCGACCCGATGTGAAAAAGGCTTACGCCGGCCATTACGATCGAACTCTCGAAACGATCTTCGCGCCGGGTGTTAGCTTGATCGAGCGGTTTCGCTGGGTGTCCACCGATCTTGCTCGGCGGTTGGATTCCCTGCCGCCTTTCTGGACGACATTTTTGCTAGTCCTCACGCTTAGCCTGCCACAATCCGTACTGGCCTTGCCGATCGCCGCCGCAGAGCTCGGGCTTGCCGCCGGAGTCGGTCTCCTGATCTTCTTCGGTTTGTTCAATGTTGTCACGATGGCATGTATGGCCGAGGCTTTCGCCCGCAACGGCTCGATCCGGTATGGCAGCGCTTTCACGGGGCGGATGGTATCCGACTACGTCGGGGCGGCGGGTTCTCTGCTGCTCGTCGCGGCGACGGCGACGCGTGTGTTCATTGGACTTGTGGCTTGCTACTACGGTTTGGCAATTACTCTGGCAAACTTCACGTCTGTGCCCGCGAGCGCATGGACGGTGTCGTTGTTCTTGCTCGCGGTTTATTTGCTGGCCGGCAAATCCCTCAATTTCTCCACCGGTCTGTCGGTTCTTTTAGGAGCAGCCAGCCTTAGCCTCCTCTTCATCTTGACGTCGGCCGCGTTGAATTACGTACAATGGGCGAATCTGTCCTACGTCAACGTCGCTCTCGTCGGAGGGGAGCCTTTAGACCACGCCATTTTACAGGTCATCTTCGGCATCGTGATTCAGTCATACCTCGGGCATTCATACCTTACTCAGTGCGCCAAAGTCGTTCTTCCCCGAGATCCCGGCGGTGCCTCTCTCGTCTGGGGAACAGCGGCGGCGAGCGTTGCCATGACGCTGCTGCTATGCGGTTGGCTGGTTGCCGTAAATGGCGCGTTGGCGCCGTCGCTGTTGGCCGGCCATGCGGGTACCGTCTTGACACCGCTGTCCCGGCAAATCGGCGCGCACGTCAACATCCTCGGGTTTCTTTTGGTGACTCTGCTTCTGGGATTGGGTTTCATTCGGCAATCCACCATCCTTTTCAACCTCGCCCGCGAGCGGGTGCCTAGCCGTATTCCGGTGACGGTGGTGATGCCGCGCCGACGGGCAAGTCTCCTGCTTAGAGGACGTGCTGCCGACAGCCCCTATTTAAGCCTGACCTATCTAGGGCTCAGCGGGGCCCTGCCTCAGTTCCGCTTCGATATACAACTGGACGGCAAAATCAACCGGCTGCAGATTAACGTCGACAAAAGTTGGAACGTTTCGGCCCTATTCGAACGGCTCCCTGAGCTGCGTCCACATGGCATCAGTCTCGACCTCGAAATGTTGAATGCTTTTCCGGAGAGCGCGACACTTCGCGTGAACTCCACGATGCATTTGAAGTACGAAGGCGAGTGGGGCACGGCAGGGCTACATTTTGCCGACGTGAGCACTTTGCGTGACCCACTACGGCAACTCGCCAACTGGATGACGAGGCAAGGGGAGGTAAGTCTGTCCGAGGTCACGGCGCACGTCGGTGGGAATGAATGGATCGCCCAACTGATGGTTGACGAGTTGATCGAGCTGGGCATAGTTCAACCATTGGAAGGGATAGGTGATCCGCGTTACCGGATCCATCTGGCTCGCAGGCATGGAAGACAGCTTCCCGATGAAGTCTGGCAATCCTTGGGTGAAGCGGCAGCTCGGCCCATTCGGCGTGAGCAGCGGCTTCATCCCATAGCACTCCAGTTCCGCAAAGTAGTATTGGGCCAGGGGGGAAGATTCTTACTGTCGATGACTCCGGTCATACTGGTTTTCTTGGTCACGGAGTGGCTCATCCTCAGCGGCGCAAGCTCGTTCACCGGCGTCCTTGCCGTTGCCGGGTTGCTGGCCAACTCTTTGGTCGGCGGCATTTTCCCCGTCCTGTTGCTGGTCTCCAGCCGCCGCAAAGGAGATCTCGTCCCCAAAGCGGTCATTCGCCTCCTTGGACATCCGGCGATTGTGGCCGCGGTTTACCTGCTCTTTACCGGTACTTTGTTCCTGCACGCAGTGGTGATTTGGCAGCACCCCGCGGCTCGCGCGACCGCAGCGGCGGTCGGACTGCTCGTACTATTTGCGACCGCTGCGATGGCGAGGCAGGGCGCCTTTAGTCGCCGCCTGGTTGTAGAACTCAAAGAAAACGGAGGTGGGCAAGGTAAGTGGGGAGGGAGTTTCAATGTCACCGCCGATGGTAAACCAACATCTGCCGATGTGGAGCTACGCTACGGCGACGGCGAAGAACGACGGCACGAAACCGGCGGCGAGTTTCCGTCGTTCGGCAAGTTGCGCTCGATCACATTTCACCTGCCAGCTATGAAAGCGCGTGAGCTAAAAGTATGGGCGCATAAAGTCACTCCGGATGGCAACTCTGAGGCATTGCCCGCCCTCGTCGAGTTCCACTGTGGAAGCGAAATCAAGCAGTTCGACCTGAAGCTCTCCGGCGGGCAGGTCATCTGGCCCATCACCGGTGACGAATGTCGGCTGCGGGTTACGTTGCCGGAAACTGAAGGCACGGGAGCAATCTAAAATAACTCCGAAGTGTGAAAGGGTTAAGATATCTTTCCTCTTCCTCTTAGCTCTTTGGCCCTTTGTTTCAACTGGTAAAAGTAGTCGGTCTCGGTAATCTCGGCCACTTGCTGCGCCTTTTTCACTTCGTCGATCTCGATGCGCAACTCCTGAATCTGCTGTTTCAATCGCTGCTCACGCGCCTGCACCTCGACCGCCATTCGCTGGAACACGCGCGCGAGCCGACCCAGCTCGTCGCTGCGGAGCGTAACATCGCTCAGTCTCTCCGCGGCAAACGTTCCGTCTTCAACCGCGTCGGCCGCGTCGGTGACGCTGGCCACGTCCCTTAAATACAGAACTTCCTGGTCGCGGAGCCGCTTTTTTTCCAGACAGGCGCCGATGCGGGCGCGCAGCAGCACGGGGTTGAACGGCTTGGGCAAGTAGTCCTCCGCCCCACGCTCGATGCACCGCACCACGCTCTCGATCTCGTCGAGGGCTGAGATCATGATGACGGGAATGTCGCGCCGTCGATTGTCGGCTTTCAGGTCTTTAAGGACGTCGTATCCATCCATTTCCGGCATCATTACATCAAGGAGGATGAGATCAACCGCGTCCGTGGTGAGCAATGCCAAGGCCTCTTGTCCGTTTGCCGCCGCGTAGACTGCGTAGCCTTCATGGATGAGGCGGCGGGACAACATATCGCGGTTGCTTTCGTTGTCGTCGACGACAAGGATCCGGCCGGACTTGCTCTGGAAATCGGTCTCGGCGCTTGTCGGTGACTGACGGCTATTCGGGGTCGACTCAACAAACAAACCCGCGTTCGCAGTGGGTTTCGATCGTTGCACGACCGGTGCGTTTTCGATCATCGTGGGTTCTAGGATCTCGCTGATACAGGCGAGCAACCGCTTGCCGGCTGCGTGGATCTTTCGGATATCGTCGAGTGAAGTCTCCAGGCCGCGCTCGTCGGCCTCCTCCAGTAGCATCTCACTGTAACCGATAATGTGGTTGAGCGGCGTTCGCAAGGTATGGCGTATATTGGCAAGAGACTGCTCCGCTTCGGTTGTCTCCACCTGCTGCACTCCAGCCGGCTCTTTTTCATCGTTCATCGTGCAGTTCCCTTATTGAGCAAAGCGTCGATCTTGTCCACTAACCGCTGAAATTCGACTGGCTTGATGTCGTAATCATCGCATCCCGCCTCGATGGCCTTTTCCCGATCCCCCACCATGGCGTGCGCCGTGAGGGCGATGATCGGGATGGCCTGAGTCTCCGGCGCAGCTTTGAGCCGGCGCGCAGCCTCCCAGCCATCCAGCACCGGCAAGCTCATATCCATCAGGATCAGGTCAGGAGCCTCCGATCCAGCCATCGACACGCCTTGTTCTCCATCAAAGGCAATAGCTACCCGGTAGCCGCGCCGTTCGAGACGGCGCGACAGCATGTCACGGTTCATCTCGTTGTCCTCTACCAGCAGGATTTTCGGCATCCAAGATCTCCTTTGCGGCTATTGATTTTGCACCACCCGTCACGCTTTTGCACTCCGACTGAGAAGCGACTGGATTTTCCCGACCAATCCGTGAAAGTCAATGGGTTTTAATTCGAATTCGTCGCAGCCGGCGGCGAGTGCCTGCTCGCGGCTTTTCTTCGTGGAGTCGGCCGTGAGGACGATGATCGGAATGTGTTTGGTTTCGGGCTGGTTCTTCAAACGGCGGGTCGCTTCCCACCCGTCGAGCACCGGCAGATTCAGATCCATCACGATAAGGTCGGGCAACAACGTCTTCGCCCATTCGACGGTTTCCGCGCCGTTCATTGCTATATTCACTTCGAATCCAGCACGCGTGAGCCGCCGCTGCAGCATGAACAGGTTATCCGCGTTGTCCTCGGCACAAAGAATTTTGGCCATCGCAGTCTCTCCTCTCAAGGCGGCGCTCCGCGCGCGACGAAAGCGCCCGACAAAGGCGCAACTTCGCATAGCGATCGCTCGCGATCGCCTGCGCGCTTCGACCGCGTTTCGCGGTTGAGATGTTATTCTCGAGCAGCAGGATCTTCGGCATGCTCGATTTCTTTTGCGCCTCCGAGTCTTGAACGAATGGAGGCAGTCACCAAGTTACGAACCTCGCCTATCAGCTCCTCGCGGCTGTACGCTCCCTTGTGGAGAATCTTCTCGACGGAGCCATTAAGCCTTTGCCGGTCCTCTGGGGTCAGCTCTTTTGCGGTAATCACAATGACGGGGATCGATTTCCAGGCATCTTGCTGACGCACCTTGTCTAGAAACTGAAAGCCGTCCATTTCGGGCATCATGAGGTCAAGCAGGATAAGGTCCGGTTGTCTTTCAGCCATCCGCTCCAACCCGATTCGACCGTTTTCCGCCTCGATCACCGTCCACGCCTCTTTTTCCAGACGGCGCCGGAGCATCTCGCGCATGACCGCGTCGTCTTCGACGATCAAGACCGGGCAGGGGGGACGGGCACACTCGTACCGCTGCAAAAGGTCGGCGAGCCGCTCCCAGTCAATAGGTTTGGTCAGGTAGTCGGCCGCGCCGAGCGCATATCCCATCTGCTTCTCATCCATGATAGTAAGCATGATAACGGGAATATCCACCAAGAGAGGATCGCTCTTGAGCGCGGTCAAGACCGCCCAGCCGTCCATGCCCGGCATCAAAACGTCCAGAGTAATCACGGTGGGGCGCAGCTCCCTGGCGAGCCGAATCCCTTCTTCGCCGCCGCCGCCGGCTATCATCTGCAAGCCCTCTTTGTTGAGAAAACGGCGCATAAGGTCGTGCACGGTCGGATCGTCATCGATCACGAGCACGGTAGGTGCTCCGTTGAACACCTGCCCTGTTATCGCAGCCGCTTCTTCGGAATGAGACAAGCCGGCTTCGAATTCAGCAACGACAGCCGGAAGCCTTACCGTGAACGTCGAACCGTGCTCCGGCGCGCTTAACACCGTGATTTCGCCCCCCATCATCTGGCAGAATTTTTGGCTGATGGCTAACCCCAACCCGGTACCCCCATACTTCCGCGTCGTGGAAGTATCAGCCTGGGTGAATGCTTGAAAGAGCTTGCTGGTCTGCTCCGGGCTCATGCCGATGCCGGTATCTGTCACGCGCAAACTGATCCATTCACCGCTGTTTACGCTTTCGCGGCGGGCCGTGAGTGTAACGGTTCCCCGCTCCGTGAATTTGCAGGCGTTACTGAGCAAGTTGAAAAGGGTTTGGCGCACCTTGGTGAGATCGGCGCGCATCGCCCCGAGACCGTCTCCGCATTGGACGTGGAGCGCATTGCCGTTCTTCTCCACCAGCGGCTTGACGGTCGCAACCACCTCCTGAATCATCGAGCCGATCTCGAAATTTTCCAGATAGAGGTCCATCTTGCCGGCTTCGATCTTTGAGAGATCGAGGACGTTGTTGATGAGCGACATCAGATGCTTTCCCGCCCCGTGAATCTTCTTGAGATCGGGGACGAAGCTCCCCTGTCCCAGGTCTTCCGCCTCTTCTTCGAGCATCTCACTGTATCCGATGATCGCGTTGAGCGGCGTGCGCAACTCATGGGACATATTAGCGAGGAACTCGGATTTGTGCTGGTTGGCGATCTGAAGTTGCTGACTCTGGTCTTCTATCTCGCGGAACAACCTCGCGTTTTGAATCGCCAGGACCGACTGTGTTGCGAGAGTCTGTAGAAGATTCACAACTTCTGTCGAGAAGCCCCCCGCCTCCCGACGATAGACGGAAAGGCCGCCCATGATGCGCTCCTCACGAAGGAGCGGGATGGCGAGGAGGGAACGATAGCCGAGTTGTCGAAGCAGAGGTCGGACTCGGCTCGCACCCAAATCCGGCTCATCCAAGCTATTGACAACCTCGACGGGTGAGCGACTTGCGGCGGCCTTGCCGACCGTACCCACGCCAAAGCGAATCGGGTTTGCCTGAAGCGCCTCAACCAGCTCCGCTTCCATTCGATGGCTGGCCCTAAGATGAAATTCTTCCGTGGGCGCATCGTATTCATAGATCGCCCCGGCATCGGTGCCGCTCAACTGAACGGCATGCGAGACGATGCTGGTCAGCACCGTTGAAAGGTCTAGGGTCGAGCTTACCGCTTGGCCGACCTCGTTCAGTGCACGGAGATCGCTCAACGCTTCGCTGAGCTTTCGTGTGCGATCTTCCACTCTTTGTTCGAGCGTAAGGTTGTGTTCTTCCAATTTCTCCTTGCTTTCGCGAAGCTCCTGGACCAACCCCTTGATAGATCCTCGCATGACGTTGAGGTCTCTCGCGAGGTGTCCTATTTCGTCCTGGCTGGTTGTATCGATCGGAGCTTCCAGATTTCCGCCCGCAATCAAACCCGCTGAATTCTGGAGTTTCAACAGAGGACGGGCGATATACCGCCGGGTGACCACGATGGACGTGAGGGAGATGGCGATAATGATCAGGATTGTTAAAGCGACAATGCCAAGAATATTTAAGATGATCTCTTTCTGAACATCCTCGCGTGACGCGACTACTTCGATCGTGCCGATTTTCTTTCCTTGATGAAGGATGTCCGAATTCTTGGTGAGTAGTTGTGAAGAGCGGCTAAAGCGAGTTCTCCCCGCGACCGAGCGACCCTCCGAGAAGATCCGCACTGAAGTCAGAGATTCATCTAAGAGCAAAGCCTCGGCAAAATGCTCCATGGCGTCGTTATCCAGATTCCATAGAGGCACCGCTAGACTAACTTGGGCAAGCTTCGCGATATTATCCAAACGATTTTGAAGGTTGGCATCGATTCTACGAATGTTGATAAAGATGGCTACTGCGGCAAAACCGAATAGGAGCAACGTCACCACGCCGATCAACGCGTAGGTAAAACGCTTGCTAACACTACGAGTTCTTGAGGGCGATTGCTGCGAAGATAGGTCTTCCACGAACTGGAGTCCTAACAGTCATTGAAAGGAATTGATGCGTGTTCGTCGGCTATAAACACTTCACTCCAACGGCGCGGGGTCCATCTTGTACTTGGCCAGTATTTCTTGGATGAGCCCACGTTTGTGCAAGTCGCGGAAGCTTGCGCTGAATTGATCTACGAGTTTCTTGTCCGTAAACTTCTGCGAGAACCCGATGTAGTACTTCAAGCTCTGCTGCCGGCCTGCATATCGGAGATTCTTTAGAGCGAGTTTTCGAATGAGATCGTATCCTACGTCCCTGTTGGAGAAAACCGCATCGACACGAGCTATTGAGAGTTTTCTAAAGGCCGCCTCGTCATCGGGAGTCATGTCGATGGTCAGCTCTTTGATTTCCGCTTTGATCTTTTCAAGCGATGTTGCCGTGTTGGAAGGCCCGTAAACACCAACCGTATACCCTTTGATGTCTGAACTCTGTTTAAACTTGAGCGGATTGTCGTCTCGAACAAAGAAACCGTACTCGGTGTTCAACAAGGCGGGCGAAAAATACAACGTCTTGGCCCGCTCCTCATTCCAGCCGATAACGAACATCCCGTGAGCTGTCCCATTCCTGACCTCTTCTTGAGCGCGTCTCCAAGGAAGCAAGCGAAGCGAGCAGTCGATTTTTATATCGCCGCAGACTTTTCTGATGATATCTGCCGCGGGACCGGAGACGACGCCGTTGACCTCATAATTAAAGGGAGCAAAGTCCTGAGTGTTCAGTTTTAACTCTGCCGCGGTGGCAAAACCCGGCACCAATAAAAATGCGCCAAAGACGAGGGCGATATACAAGGTCCTGTTAAACTTCATCGGATACTCCGACCTCTGCGTCACCGCTATTGCCTCTTTATCCTGGGCTAGACCGCGTCTCCTCTTACGTCGGTGAGGAGCCAGAAATTTTACAATTGATCGGTCACTGTCCAACCCGAAATTGCGAAACTCGCGGGCTCTCTACTCTTTCCGTCTGCGCGGGGCCTTTGGCTCCGTTAGGCAGCGGATCGCAAGTTAAGGCGCCTCGCAGGATCAGCCTGCATACCTCTAAGTAAAGGTTTGTGTCAAGGCGATTTTTGGTAGGTGGCGTTTGGTTTGGTTAGAAAGAAAACGTATCTAAGTCCCCGGTGGTGATTCAACGCGGTCTCGAGGCAAGGCTTCGACCGCAAGGCCGTCCCCCGCCCAAAGCCAATAAGGAAAAGTAGAATGTGCCACGATGTTTAGCGCAATAAAGATTCCCGTTCGCCTCATGAGTGACCAGCCAACCGGAGTGTGTTAGATTTTCCGTCGGAAAAACTTCGGATCTAGTAGAGCGCGAGGTCTGGGATGACTGAATCGGGCTCCATTCGACGTCGTTGAATGATGCGGCCGTGACCGCTGTTCGTCAGGGTCGGCAGCGGTTCGGCTTCGCGAGGCACGTCGGTTTCTGGACCAGTTCGAACCCGGCGCGGAGGTGCTTCTCCTCGGCGCGTCAAGAGGTTCGGTCGACGATCTCGCTCGCGCGATCGCGATAGAAAGAGGCGCGACGTTTGGACTGCACCGACTCTCTTTCACGCTGCTCGCGGCCGGCAACCGTCATGGAACTGGACCGTAGGACACATAGGGTCAGCCGTGACTTGTTGTGACAGGCATGACTTGTGAGTTAGTCGTTAGGACACGGCTTCGGCACGATGATGAAGATTAGGCTTACCTGATTGCATTCAAGGCGGATGATCCCGGCATAAGTGGGGCAATTCCCATATTATCCGGAAATTGAGCGGTTAATAGTTTTCACCATGCGGTGATTGCTCGTTACATTCTCCGCGTGAGACGCGGAGAATGAGTCGCATTCATGAATTGCCGGACTGGGCGGAGTTTCAGTGGAACCAAAAAAAGCTGGTCTTACCATTGTCGGTGCCTTCGTCTTTGGTGTGCCCTCGAAAAACAGTGGACGAATAAATTGTTAATGCTGGTCAGGTCGCACGCCTACAACACTGGACCATCGGTCGAGATCTCCGATGATTACGTGCAGAAAGCCCGATTGTCCGGAGAAGGCTCGCTCAGGCTGGAATCAGGTTGGCTTGGTTGCTGAATAGCGCTTTGAAACAACGACAAACCCGCCGAGCACCAGACTCTCCCTTGACCACAATCTTCCCCCTGCAACCCAAGTTTGCCGTCGAATTCAAGAATCGCGTGCCCGTAGAATCCAGACCCGCCGGACCTTCTCCCTCCCTCGGGCAATCTGTGATGCCTAAAACGATTCACAACTGAGCTTGCCAAACGTCCAACGACCTGGCGCTTGACGCCGCATTAGGGGCGTTCAAAACGCTCCCTGTTCTTCGCGGAATGCGAGGATACGGTTAACTGCTTCCTTCGACACGCTCAGGACGAGCGGATAAGTGCTTGAATTGGCGATCGAGCAACACCGTTCGTGGTGAGCTTGTCCAACCATGAACGGTATTGCGACACAGTCTCCAAGGAGGGAAGGTCATGATCGGAAATTCCACCGCGCAGTCGCGGCTTTGCCCATACTGTGCCAACAGTATCGCGGAAGATGCCACGGATTGTCCTTATTGCAAGGGCGGCTTCTCGTCGCAGTTCGCTCCTCGGTGGCTCAAGCGCGACGAACCATCGTCGGAACCGCAAATTGCCTCGGATAATCACCAGAGATTCTCAATCTCTGCAAAATTTATCTGGATGGGCGCCATGCTCGTTGTGGCTTTGATCGCCTTTTTTGCCGGCGGGTACATGCAACGCAGCGAGCTATTGCTATCATCAGAGGCCAACCTGAAGGAGCTCCAAGCGAAAGATCAAATGATTCAAAGTCAGGAAGCACAACTTGCTCAAACGCGCCAACAACTGAACGAGAACTCCAATCAGCTTGCCGAAATGAAGACTAAATTCGAGGAAAGCCAGAAAGAACTTTCGCTAACACAGCAGCGGCTGGGCGTCGCCACGCGTCAAGTAGATCGTCCGAACGCGAGCCGGTCCCCGGCTGCCAGGAGAACTGCATCACGCGCGCCGGACACCGCTGCGTCGCTTCCTCAGCCGGCGGCGGCAAGACGAACAGCCGCGCCGGGAGTCTATGAGACCATCCGGCCGACCTCGGTACATGAAGATCCGTCATCGGCCTCGCGCGTTGTCTCGCAAATCGGCGGAGGAACCAGGATCAACGTCGCAAGTGCTGCCGGCGGTTGGCTGGAAGTGCGGTCCAGGCGCGGCAATCCTCCGGGATATGTGCGGTCCGACGATGCGCGGCCGATCGGCGGAGCGAACTAAAAATGCCTCCGACGGGGCCCGGCCTGCGATCGATCTTCCTGTCACCCATCGGCAAATTTTGCGAGACGTTGCTTTCATCCAACTCCTTCATCGCGCTCCCGGGAGTTGCTAAGGTGAGCAGCTCCGTCACCGCAAAGCTGTCGTCGGCTTAGGCCCTAGCTGCTGGTTAGCCACCCGCGATTCCTGCCCCATTTTATAGGTTTTGCCATACCTCGCCCCAAGCGGAGTTGTTGGATCAAAAAAATTCACTCGATTCTTCATAACCGGTTTGGTAAAAATCCCACGTAGTGGCGCGAACTTCATCAGGGTTCGGAGCCCGACGAAACGACGTCATAGCGCTCGACGATCTCGAATATGAAGCGTGTACCCGTCCAGGCGGAAGCCGGGCTACTCTTGGGATGGGTACTGATGCACTCCCTTTCAACCCGCTTGTTCGGCACCAGTTCGACCACTCTTAATTTCACCACGCCGTGCTCCGGACCCGGATTGTGTTCCAAGACCAGGCCGCGATGTGTTTGGGTGGGCGTTTGTTTGTCCTACCAGTTGCTGATTCCGTCCGCTGTGGAAATCGCCTGGTACACTTTCGCCACCGGCGCGTCGACCAAAACCTGATGACGTATGGCTGCCATAACGACCCTCCTACAAGCCCCTAACCAACAATACCTGCTCCCTCTTAGAACTTCATAACTTTTATACAGCGTGGTTCAAGACAGTACGCCTTGGCGGCGACACCGCGCACAGGCCGACGGGTGGGGCCTTGCGGGCCCCGGACGCGCCATTGTCACGCGCCCGGAATGGACGCGATCAATAAACGGAAAAGCTGCGGCAGTACCCACTACAAAGCGCGGTCCAACAATAAGAACTCTTCATGAGTCCATCACGCCGTGAAAATAGCGGAAAGTCCCAACGAATTGATTGCCACGATTGTCAGGCCCGCTCAAAATCTTGCTTGCCTTAAGCTGATCGAATATACCGGTGGTCGATAATAAAGTTAGCCCAGCGGATTTCGTTGCACCGTTTCATTTAGCGATAACAGTTAGCCGAAATATGAGAGGAGAGATTCGTTGAACTCAAACGCAAAGTATTTTGATTGCCATTTTCATATCATCGACAAGAACTTTCCCGTCGTGCCCAATCAAGGATTCATGCCCGACGCGTTTACCAGCG
The DNA here is from genome assembly GCA_050735675.1 of Binatia bacterium. GTDB lineage: Bacteria > Desulfobacterota > Binatia > UBA9968 > UBA9968 > DP-20. The sequence continues at coordinate 14,575 of JBOHVN010000241.1, forward strand.
AAGATTATTTAGCGCGCTTGAAAGCGGTCGATCTCTGCGGTGGGGCGGTGGTGTCCGGCTCGTTTCAGGCTTTCGATCAATCTTATCTATTCCATGCTCTGAAAGTGCTTGGCCCATCGTTTGTCGGAGTCACTCAGGTGCCGCAGACCGTTTCGGATCAGGAATTGAAAGAACTCAACAGCGCAGGGGTTCGCGCCGTCCGTTTTAACGTCAAGCGCGGCGGTTCGGAAGACATTCATCACCTGGAAAGCATGGCGCGGCGTGTTCATGCACTGGTCGGCTGGCACACCGAGTTGTATGTTGATTCGGCGGAGCTGGCCGATCTTTTCGATACGCTGGTATCCTTGCCGGCGGTCAGCATCGACCATCTCGGTCTCTCCAAAGCAGGTTTCCCAAAACTGCTAAAACTCGCGGAAAAGGGTGTTCGAGTAAAGGCCACCGGCTTCGGGCGAGTAGATTTCGATGTGCGATCCGCCTTGCATGATCTCTATTCAGCCAATCCATGTTCGCTCATGTTCGGCACCGACCTTCCGTCCACCCGCGCGCCGAGGCCCTATCAGGATGACGATCACATGCTGGTTCTGGAAACATTAGGAGAAGAAAAGGCGGCTAATGTTTTCTACAAGAACGCGATTGATTTTTATCGGCCGAAGAAGGTTAGCTAGCGAAAGATGGTGACGGCTCCGAGCCGGATGCCGCGGCGCTCCGAAGGACAGCTGGTGTCGCCGAGGAAGCGCTCACGAAGTTGCCCAAGATCCCGATGTCAATCTTCCCAAAACGCCAAGCCGGTTGTCGCTCTGGAACGGCCCCGACTTCGTCGAGCGCGGCATCATGAGCATTTTTCCGCCGGAAGCAGATCGCCACACGCCACTTCCCGCCTGAGCTTGCAACCGTAGGTTGCTCCCGCCGTGGTAGTTGACGCTCGATCAAACCGATTGACCGTGAGCGGTAGCTATTGTACATTTAAATGTACAGTAAAAGGAGTCGCCTATGAAGCAGTTATCGTTAACCGAAGCGCGCGCCAAGCTCAGTACCCTGGTAGCGGAGGTCGACAAGGGGAAGGGGCCCATCGCGATTGCTCAGCGGTCGAAGGTCACGGCGGTGCTCGTCGATCCGGAGTGGCATAGCAGGGTGGAAGAAGAACTCGCCCACTATCGAAGGCTCGCAAGGCAATCTCCGCTAAAGCTCCGGGGCAGCATGACTTTGACCGGGGATCTGGAGGCAGCGCTAAACGAGCTCAAGAAGGAAAGGGAGCAATCCCTCGAACGACTCATTGCCGGGCTCAAGTGATTTACGTCACCGATACGCACCCTTTGGTTTTCTGGTCATCAAACCGCAAACCACGACTGGGAAAACGAGCACGCCGAATCTTGCAAGAGACGGAGCAGGGCAAACACTCCATCATCGTGCCGATTGTCGTTGTAGAAGAAATCAACCGGCTAGTAGAAAGGAACCTTGTTCACTTGAACGTGCCGTTTCGGCGCTGGGCCGAAGAGCTCGAACGTTCTCCGAACTTTCAAGTCCAGGCGTATACGTTGGAAGTTTTACTCGAATCGGTATCGCTTGTTGCGATCCGTGACCCGGCGGACAGAGCCATCGTCGCGACCGCCCGCCACCTCCGCTGTCCGCTGATCACGGCCGATGGAATTATTCGAGAGGGCGATTGGGTCGATACGGTTTGGGAATGACCGCCGAATGCGTCGCGCGCAGGCGATCGGCACCAGGCCTAAATTTTAAGCGGCGGTATAATTTCTACAGGAGGCACCTCGACTCAGCATGGCGCAAAAATTTTACGTGGTATGGTCGGGACGGCAGACCGGTGTATTCACGGATTGGGCGAGCACTCAGCAGGCCGTGGACAAGTATGCCGGGGCGCGCTTCAAGTCCTTCCCGGCCCGTGCGGAAGCAGAGCAAGCATTTGGTCGCGGCGGCTACGCAAGTCTTCCGCCCAAAACGCCCGGCAAGCAAACAGCCGGCACACCGGACAGCGAACGCAGTGCCGCCCATCCCTTCGATGTCAGCATTTATTGCGATGGTGCCTGTGAACCCAACCCCGGCAATGCCGGCTCCGGCATCGTGGTGTATCGAGCCGGCAAACTCGCGCAATTGTGGTTTGGCCTGTACAACCCCATGGGGACCAACAACAGCGCCGAACTGAACGCGCTCTATCACGCATTGCGCATGGCCGAAGCAGAAATCAAGGCCGGTAACACCGTCGAGGTGTGCAGTGACTCGGCGTACTCCATCAACTGCATTCGCAGTTGGGCACCGAGCTGGGAAAAGAAAGGCTGGACAAAACCCGGCGGCGAGATCAAGAATCTCGAAATTATCCAGGACTGTTATGCGATCTACCGACGCATTGAAGAAGAACTGAAGCTCACCCACGTCGCCGGCCACGCCGGCACCGAAGGCAATGAACTCGCCGACCGCATGGCGATGCTCGGCGCGCAGAGCAAAGAAAAAGAACTACGTCTGTATGAGGGGAAAATGGATATTCCGATGCTGCTGAAGATGCGGGCGGGGTGATCAAGAAAGCGTTGTTGCCTCAAAGGTTCGTATCCTTGTGCTAAACGAGTGCAAAGAAGAGCTAAAAGCGGATTTGAGCCCTTTTGGGATTCGAGTTAGACAGGGAATTGGGAACCCTGTCGCGTCCCACCAGATTCGGAACACTGGATAAGCGAGAGTTGTTTGGCCAATAATAGACTGGGAGATCCAGCCGGGAGGACAAGATGGCCAAACCGAGTCGGTGGACAGCAGAGAAGCGCTACCAGATCGTAAAAGAAGCGCTGAGCCAAAAGCGGATGCGCCCCGTTGGGATTCGAGTTGAACAGGGAATTTGCCGAGCGTGGAACCTAACGAAGCGGTTGAACGATTGGAACGGTGTGCGTGCTCGACGGCCCGCCTAAGTGTCATCCTGAGCCCAAGCGACGGATCTGCTTGTAAGAACAGTTCGCATCTTTAGAAACCGCGGATCGCGACGCGGTTCTTATTCCTCGTCCGCTTCTTCCGCCGGCCCGTTTCCCATCATCTCATCGAAATCTTCCGGGAGTTCCTCACCGGTTTCGTCCGCCATGGTTTTTCCCATCTCTTTGGCCCAGCGGGCCATCGCTTTGGGATCGTCCATGTCGCCCAACTTGCTCGGATCGGCGAGGTCTTCGAGCGACGACTGCTTGGAGCGCAGCCGTGCCACTCGAGAAATGAGCTTGCGCAGTTTCTTTCCGCCGCAGCGCATGCACCGGGGGTCGCCCGAGTCGGCAACAACCCCCACGAGAAACGAAAAAGGCTTCTTACAGTCGAGACAGAGATATTCGTAGATCGGCATGTTCACTCCTTCCTGCGCTCTTCCACGCCTGAGTTGTGGATTATTCATCACCGCTTCAGCAATTTTTTCTTCCGTCTTCGGGTCTCGAGCTGCTGCATACTCTGCCACAGCCGCTTTCCATGGATGCATCGCGATGAAGCCAACGAGCAAATGCCGCGAACGATGACGTGATAAAACGCCCCTTCGAATTCCACTCATGGTTTCCTGGCCATACGCGAACATAGCGAACGAAGAGCGAATAAATCAATACTCAGGTCTGATCCCGAGTTGGACAACTGCATGTGGTGCAACGACCTCCCCCGCGGCAACTCGACCTGGCCCCATTCCGGCCAGATCGTCGCCCGGGACTTAGGCGGCTTCCCCGCCGCGTTGCGCGCGAAACTGCTACGGGAAAACGTCGCGCGATTCTACGACATGCGATTCCAAGTCTGGTTAAGAACCGGCGGCACGAATAGCTTCTCCAAAGCCGGTCGGCCGGCGAGTAATGGTCTGGAATGCTCCTCAGCTCCGCTCGAAGCTGTATGCGCCTCGCTCGAGCCGTTCGATTCTTGGGCGCGTTAGCTTGCCTGGAACTCCCGAAATTTCAGTCTACCTCTACCTGACCGGTCACGCGGGTGCGCAACAGCGACCAGGAAAGTCCAATGCCCAATATGATCCCAATGATGATCAGTGAAATCCAGGAGAGCAGAGACGGGCGATCAGGATTGAGAATGCCGTAATCCGCGAGCACCCATACCAGAGTGCCGAGCACGAGTGCGCTGAGAACGAGCCCAATGGCGCCGAGCGATGTCAACGCCGCGCGAATGCATATGACCCATCCGACCAACAGAAGTGCTCCCGAGAACGCTTTTAGCGCGGTAAGGTTGGCGAAGTCGCGCATCGCCCAATGGTAGAAGGAATGACCGGTCGGATTGTAAGTCAACAAAACCAGGGCGAGCGCCGCAACCAAACGCGCTAACCTAACTTCCACAGTTGTTGTCGGTTTAAGAATAATTTCGCCGCGTAACGAGGGAATGGTAATAGCAAAGCGCTGTAAAATCGAGCGTAGAGAAACCGGCGCATAGTTATTTGGGCGTGTGAGAGAGTGAAAAGGGCAATGTAGTGCCGACCAAGTATCTTGTCAGCTTTTGATGGACTGTGAGACTGTGCGTGGGTGTACTTGCGACACACGACACGGCGCAAAGACGGCAAGAGCCATGTTTACTGGCGGCTGGTGCGTTCAGTCAGACGGGGCGGCAAGGTCGTGCAGGAGACGGTGGCGCAGTTGGGGGAACTCGATGCGGAGGGGCGGGCTCGGGCCGAAGAACTGGCGCGCAGTATTTGTGGGCGCGCGCAGGAGCGCAGTCAGGGGCAACTGTTCGATTCGACGAGACCCAGCCAAGCGCTAGCCGTCCAGCTCGACCGGGTCCGGTTGGACCGCTCGCGCAGCTTCGGCGCGGTGTGGCTGGGACTGAAGTTATGGCAGGCGCTTAAGCTCGATGAAGTGCTAGCAGAGCTATTGCCCCGCAGCCGTGAGGCGGTGGCATGGACAGAGGTCATTGCCCTATTGGTGATCGCTCGGCTGTGCGAGCCGTCGAGCGAGCTTTACGTTGCCGAGAAATGGTACCGCACGACGGCACTGGAAGATCTGCTTGGAGTTTCAGCCGAGCACGTTTACGACGAGCGTTTGTACCGAGCCTTGGACCGGGTGTTGCCGCACAAGGAAGGGATCGAGAAACATCTGGTTAAGCGGTTGGGAGAGCTCTTTGATCTGGACTACGATTTACTGCTCTACGATGTGACGAGCACGTACTTTGAAGGGGTGGGCGATCCTGGCCTTGCCAAGCGCGGCTACAGCCGCGATCATCGTCCTGACTGCGTGCAGATCAACATGGCTTTGGTAGTGACGCGGGAAGGAATGCCGTTGGGCTATGAGATCTTTGCCGGCAACAGCACCGATGTCAGCACCGTCAAACAGATCGTCGAGAAGATGGAGGAGCGCTTTGGCAAGGTGAACCGGGTCTGGGTGATGGACCGCGGCATGGTGAGCGCTGAGAACATTGCCTGGCTCAACGCTACCCAGCGTCGCTATGTGATCGGCACGGCACGCACGGAGTTGCGCCGCTTTTCAAAACAGCTGGCCGACAAGACCGACTGGCGCCAGATCCGCGAAGATGTGGAAGTGAAGATTTGCCGCGGGCCTGACGGCAGCGAGACTTTTCTATTGTGTCGCTCGGCGAGCCGGATCGAGAAAGAGAAGGCGATGCATGAACGGTTCTCCAAGCGGATCGAAGACGGGCTAAAGTCCCTCGCCCAACGCATGGAGAAGAGCAAAACCTTACTGGAGCGCGGCGCACTGGAACGGCAGATCGGGCGGCTATTAGAGCGAAACTCGCGCGCCGCTGCGCGCTACTCGATTGCGATCAGTGAGGATCCCGGTGTACCCGCCAAAGTCAAACTTCAGTGGAGCCAACGCACTGAGTGGGACGATTGGGCCAAGCTCAGTGAAGGCACTTACATCCTGCGCAGCAACATCCACCACTGGACTGATGAAGAACTATGGAAGACCTACATTCAACTGAGCGAAGCGGAAGCCGCGTTTCGGATTCATAAATCGGACCTTTGCATCCGGCCGATCTGGCATCACAAACAAGATCGCATTAAGGCGCATATTCTGATTTGCTTTCTCGCCTACGCGTTGTGGAAGACGCTTCAGAAGTGGCAGTCTCGTGCCGGGCTGGGTGATTCGCCGCGCACGATTCTCACCGAACTTTCGCGCATTCACTCGGCGGACATCGTATTGCCACTGGCAGACGGCTCGAAGAGGGAGTTGCGGCTTCGTTGCGTGGTGCGGCCTGAGCGTGAGCAGCAACTCCTCTTACAACGCCTCGGGCTGACTCTCCCCGAGCGGCTCCGCCCACCCGCCGTAGCAGAAATGTAGTGCCGACTTTAAGACCTAACCTTCTGATATTTCACAATTCCACCCTCGAAGTGTGGAAGTTGGGCTAAC
>JBOHVN010000242.1:0-21533 GCA_050735675.1 Binatia bacterium
AACGGCATGTACGATCTATTGCTGAAGGGCGGCAGGGTTTATGACGGCTCGGGGCTGCCGAGCTATAAAGCGGACGTCGCGGTGGTCAACGGGAAAATCGCTGGCATTGGGCGGCTGGACGGCGGCGATGTTGACGGGCTTGCGGTCGCGCCGGGCTTCATCGATCCGCACACGCACCTCGACGCGCAACTTCTGTGGGATCCGCTGGGCACGTCGTCGTGTTACCACGGCGTCACTTCCGTCATTGTCGGCAATTGCGGTCTTGCCTGGCTCCGGCCAAGGTGGAGGACCGCGACGCGTGATCAAGAGTTTCGTCCGCGTTCGAAGCGATCAGCCGGCGTGTCCTTGAAGAGGGCGTTCAGTGGCGGTGGACTTCCACGGGTGAATACCTCGACACGCTCGGTACGAAGCTTGGCATCAATGCCGCCGCCCAACCGAAGTATGTGCAGGACCTGCCGGGCAATGAAACCAGGATGATTCAGAAAGCGGCCAGCATACACCACACCGTGGTAAATGGTGAACTCGTCATAGAAAACGGCGCTGCGACCGGTGCTTGTCCCGGCCGGATTCTGCGGCCACGGGCATGGCGGAATTGACGCGCCAAGATACGTTCAAGGCGTTCCAAGCGTTCAAGCCGTTCCAATGGTTCCAAGCGTTCCAATCGTTGAAAGCGTAGACACCGATCTGGCAAATCGCACGGGAGGTAAAATGCAAAAGATTAAAGTGCTCGCCGCTGTCGCGTTCCTAGGCCTGTTTATCGGCTCGCCGCACGGGCTTGGAGCGCAAACGAATTTCTATCAAGGCAAAACGATCACGATAGTCGTCGGCACGGTGCCCGGCGGGCTCTACGACCGCTGGGGGCGTCTGTTCGGCCGAGTCATGGGCAAATACATTCCGGGCAACCCCAGCACGGTGGTGCAGAATATGCCGGGCGGCGGCTCCATGGTCGCGGCCAACTATCTATATGGCGTGGCCAAACCCGACGGCCTCACCATCGGCATGTTTCAAACCCATATGTACCTCCAGCAGATGGTGCAGCGCCCCGAGGTCAAGTTTGACGTGCTGAAGTTCAACTGGCTCGGCTCGCAGGAGAAAGGCACGATGATGCTTTACATCCGCGGCGACTCGCCGTACCGATCCATCGACGAACTCATCAAAGTTAAGGAGCCGCCGAAGTGCGGCGCCACGGGATTGTCGGATCAAACCACCCTATTCACCCGCCTGTTGGAAGAAACCGTCGGCGCGCGTTTCACACGCGTGATGGGCTACAAAGGCGGCAGCGAAGTCGATCTCGCCATGGAAAGAGGCGAGATCATCTGTCGGGCGACGCGCGTCACGGTTCATTTTAGCCGGGAGCCGTTTCTCACTTGGGACAAAAAGGGGTTCGACAGGCACCTGGTTCAAGCGGGCGACAAGCGCGATGCGCGGCTGCCGGACACGCCGACGATTTTCGAACTGATGGATAAGTATAAGACCTCGGAAACTGGCCGTCGCTTCGCTCGCGTGCTTCTGGCCGGCGACGAGTTGGGCCGGCCTATGGTCGCGCCGCCGGCAGTCCCGCCGGAACGGGTGAAGATTCTGCGCGAAGCCTATAACAAAGCCCTGAAGGATCCCGAGCTATTGGACGAGGTCAAAAGGTCGAGACTCGACATGGAGCCCATCACCGGCCAGGAAATCGAAGCGATTTATAAGGGCTTGATGGACCAGCCCCCGGCCGTCGTGGATTTGGTAAAAAAGCTCGAGGAGAATTAAGAGCCGACCGGAAGAGTTTTATGTGTCGCGGTTCGGCCATCCAACTATCTCAGACCGAAAAACCCGCGGCCCAATTTTTCGGCAACGAATTTTTTGACGGACGACAGGGACAAGAAGGGGACAGGCAACTTTCAAAGACGAAAAAGGAGCCTGTCCCCATACTAATCTTCTCCCGCAAAGGAGACTGTGTCAGAACGTCATTCTGAGGTCCTTCGAGATACTCAGGATAAACTCCGCCGAAGAATCTGTTTTTTTATAACTTGCCGGAAAAGCAGATGCTTCGCTTTCGCTCAGCATGACAACGAGGTGATTTGTAAGCATTGCGACACAGTCTCAAAGGGAGAAGGAACTAATCCGGTAGCAGGCCGCAGCGCCAGTAGTTGTGGATCCTGTGTTTTGTGATCACCAGCACGAACACGAGTCCGCTCCGCGATCACGTCTTCTTCTGCATTGCCGCTAAAACGCGCTTGGGCGTAAACGGTCCTTCCCTGAGCCTCACGCCGACCGCGTTGAAGATGGCATTGGCGATCGCCGCCGCGGGCGGTATGGTCGCGCCTTCGCCGGCGCCGAGCGGCCGCATCTCCGGGCGGTTGATCAGCACGACGTCGAGGTCCGGCACATCCGGAAACCGCAAAATCGGATAGGTGGCCCAGTCGAGACTGGTGACGCCGTTGGCGTTGAAAGTGACTTCTTCGAGCAGCGCGCGGCTCACGCCTTGAATGACGTTGCCTTCAACCTGATTCTTCACGCCGTCGGGGTTGATCATGAGACCGCAGTCGTGGGAGCAGACGATGCGCTTGACCGCGACCTGGCCGGTGGTTTTGTTGACCTCGACTTCGGCGACGGTGGCGACATAGGTATTGGCGCGCTGGGTGAGAGCGATGCCGCGACCTCTGGCGATGTTGCCGCTGGCCGCCGGGCCGGGCGAAGGCCGTTTTTGCGAGCCGGCTTTATCAGCGGCGGCTTGCAGACAGTCAATTCCGCGTTTATTGCCGGATAAACTGCGTAGCCGAAATTCGACCGGGTCCAATTTCAAGTCTGCCGCAATCTCATCGATCAGCGATTCGCTGGCGAAACACCGGGCGATGTCGCCGGGCGCGCGCAGGTTGCTGGTGCGCAGCGGTATGGGCTCAGGAAAATGCCAGTTGACGAGGTGGGCGACGATTTTCTGATTCGGCACGGCGTAGATTTCACCGCCGCTCTGCGTACCGTTGTTGCCGCCGGGGTTGGTCGGTCGGAAACCGACTTGCAGCGATGCCAGCAAGGGCGTCGAACCGGAAGCCGTCCAGGGTTGACCATAGTCGACAAAATCCCATGCCAGCAGCCTGCCGTCGCTGTCGAGTGCGGCTTTGGCTTCGTCGAGTTGCGCCGGTCCTTTGGGCTCCCAGCCATGTTCGTCCCGGCGCGACCACTGCACGCGCACGGGAGCGCCGGCCGCGCGCGAGAGTAGCGCGGCATCTTCAGCACCGTCGTCGGTGCTCATGCGGCCGTAGGAGCCCGACGCTTCGTGGTAGATGATGCGAACGTTCTGCTCGGGAATATTTAGCAGCCTCGCGATCGTCCCGCGTGTCCTAAACGGTCCCTGCGGTCCCGACCAAATTGTTGCCTTGTCCCCTTTGACGTCCGCAATAGCGCATGACGGTCCGATCATCCCGTGCATTTGAAAAGGCCAACGGTAAGTCGCCTGGTAAGTCTTTTTTGCTTGACTCAGCGCGCTGGCGGCATCGCCTTTGTCGACCGGCTTCAGGCTGCGCGCCGGTTTGGTGTTTTTCAGATAGGCAAAAACCTCTTCCGGGGTTCCCGGAACCTTGCTGGTCGGTTTTGACCAGGTGACCTTGAGCGCCTGAGCGGCCTTGATGGCGGCCCATTCGGTTTTAGCGATAACACCGACAAATTTTCCCTCGCGCGCGATCATGAAGACGCCGGGAATGGCCCTGATAGACTCCCGATCGATGCTCAAGGGCTCGGTGTTGATCACCGGCGGGCGGACGACCCGGCCGTGCAGCATCCCCGGTATGCGCACATCATGAATGTAATCGTGCTCGCCGGTCACCTTGGCGGGAAGCTCGACGCGCCTGACCGACCGGCCGACGATCTTATAGTCTTTGGGATTTTTCGCTTTGATTTCCGGCGCGACTTTCATATCCCAGCCGGTGCCGGTCGCGGTAATTTTGCTGTTGAACTTCTTGCCGCCGATCAGTTGGCCGTAGGAAACTTTCTTTGCCGGGTCAGCGGCAACGGCCACCACTCCGTCGGTGACGGCGAGCCTGTCGACCGGCGCGTTCAGCCGCGCGGCGGCGAGTTTTAGCAACTCCTGGCGGGCCGCGGCGGCCGCTTGTCTGATTTGCGGACCGGCGCGCTCGATGGTGCGGCTGCCCACCGTAGAACCCTGCTCTATGGTGCGCGAAGTGTCGCCCGAATCCATTTTGATTTTATCGAAGGGCACGTCCAGCTCCTCAGCAACGATCTGCGCCAGTGCCGTGATTGTGCCCGTGCCAAGCTCAACCTTGCTGGTATAGAAAGTCACGAAACCATCCGGTGTGATAACCAGCCAGGAATCGAGGGAAGTCGGATCGATGTCACCGGAAGGGAGCCTGGCAAACTGCGCGTAGACTTTGCCGGCCGGCGGCAACAAGTTGAAGCCGATGATCAGCGCGCCGGTGCCTTTAAGAAATTGCCTGCGAGTGATGTCCATTGATTTCATTTCGTCGCTCCTTCCTCAGGCTAACTGTCCCGACGACCGTTTGACCGCCCGCAGGATGCGGATATGCGTGCCGCAGCGGCACAGATTGCCCGCCAGGGCCTGCTTGATTTGCGCATCGCTGGGTTTGGGATTTTTGTCGAGCAACGCTTTGGTCGTCATAATCATGCCGTTGATGCAGTAACCATATTGAACGGCTTGCTCATCGACGAAGGCCTGCTGGAGCTTGTGCATTTTCTTGATCGAGCCTAAGCCTTCGAGCGTGGTCACCGGCTTGTTTTGCGCAGCGCTTACCGGCGTGATGCAGGAGCGTATCGCCGCTCCGTCCATGATGACCGTGCAGGCGCCGCACTGGGCCAGGCCGCAGCCGAATTTGGGCCCATTGAGCTGGAGATCGTTGCGCAGGGCGTAGAGGAGCGGCGTGTCCGGTTCGGTCTCGACGACGCGGTTGCGTCCGTTCACCTTGAGTGGAATTCGCGCCATAGTTGCCTCCTTTTGCTACAAGCGAAGCCCGCCGTGGACTTGGCCTCATTTACGGTGAGCGATCGTAAAAAGTCAAGGTTTGAGAATGAGACGGAGATTTGCCGGCGAGCAGGAGCAGCCCGATTGCCCGACGCCTGCTTCAGCACGCGCAGAATGCGGATATGCATGCGGCAGCGGCACAGATTACCTGACAGGGCTTGCTTCTTTTGCGCAGCGCTCGCTCTGGGTTTTGTCGAGCAAGGCTTTGTGATCTTGATCATGCCGTTGACGCTTTGTTGGTCATGGCGCCTTCCTCCACTACTCCATCTTTTGACCATCCTGATGTGCGGAAAAATTCAGTTCGTTTCCAAGAGTTTTTGTGTTGACAAATCCCGACAAATTTGGACACTGGGAATGCCGGGAGGACCATATGGGCAAAGTATATCAGTCGGTCAGAGGAATTATGCATGGGACTCTAAACCGAAAAAATACCGATATGCCGGTCTCTGTTCAGACAAACGGGAACGGCGGCTTAGATGATGCGATGGAGACACTCGAGAAAGTCGTCGTGAACGGACTCGCCAGCTTGAAGGCGTCCGTGACGGACAATCAAGCGGCGGCCGCAAGCAAAGTCCAACAGGCCGAGCAGGTAAGCGAGGATCTCCGGGCAATGGTCGCCGGGCTACAAGCGCAGCTGAGAGAGGCGGAGGAGACCGTCCAGAGAAAAGAGGCTGCCAGCCAAAAGATGGAAGAAAGCCTCGGCGCCGAGATCCGCGATTTGCAAAGCGCGGTGAAGCAGAAAGAACAAGCCCTGGAGAGTCGAGATTTCGAAGTAAACGATCTGAGATCCAAAAGCGATGTCCTGACCAAGCAGGTATCGCACTTCTCGTTGGTGGTCGAGCAGGCCAAAGGAGCGCTGGCGAGCGAGGTTCATCGTGCCGAGCAGGTTATCGAAGGTCTCAGGACAAAGATCACGGCGTTAGAGGCTAAGCTTAGAGAGGCCCAGGAGACCGTTCAGAAGAAAGACGTGGCCAGCCAAAAGATGGAAGAAAGTCTGGACGCCGAGATCCGCGATTTGCAAAGCGCGGTGAAGGCGAAAGAAGAAGCCCTGGAGAGTCGAGATTTCGAAGTAAACGATCTGAAATCTAAAGCCGATGTCCTGACAAACCAGGTATCGCACTTGGAGTCGGCGGTTGAGCAGGCGAAAGGAGCGGCTGCGAGTGAGGTCTACCGTGCCGAGCAGGTTATCGACGGTCTCAAGGCAGAGATCGCTATGTTGCAAGATCGAGTCCGGCAGAAAGAGCAGATCGTTGGAGCGGCGGGATCAATCATCAAGGACGTTGATCGGAAGCAAGATAAGCCGATTGTCGAGCTCAATGCCGGGTTAGAAACTTCGAATGGAACGAAGGAAATGCATTCGTTTTTAGATAGGGCAGAGGCGGCTCCTGGATTTCAGGCGAAAGATTTTGCCACAGCAGTCTCAGGCGAGCAGGTGAAAACAGGCGAAGAGAAACCCGCTGCTTCGCGATTTCAAGCTGCGGCGGTTACACCCATCGTAACAGACGCCGTTCGCGAAACCGTGTCGCAGGACGTTTTTGACCGTATGATCGCTGAGTTCAGCGAGCGCGCCAACGTCATCAGGAGCATAGCATCGCTGATTATGCGTCACCACGTGAGGGCCCTCGGCGAGTCCATGGAGGAATTTCCGCAGACACGGCTGCCAGAGCTGCTCAAGTCTCTTAGCGAAGAGATATCTGACGACAAGGTGAAAGCTAGTTTTCTCAAGCGATTTGACAAAGCGTAAACCGTCAGAGAAACAAGTTCTGTGTCATCGACATCGCCCGCGATTCTTGTCCCGGCATTGATCTGATCCATCATGGGGTAAGAGCGGCAGCCAGAAAATGGCTTGTTGCCGCTTTGCGGTATGAAGGTCTTGCTTTTCGGGTTCGGCGCTTGGGACTTGGAATTCCATTCAGCCGGCATCTCGGCGGAGTTGCTTCCTGAGGTCAACAAGGCAATCGGCCCGTCACGCTAACTTGGCGGCCTTCCGCTCTTCCTTCACGAACGACAGCAGCACCATACCGGCGATGTAAGTTCCGGCGGCGATGTAAAACGCCGGGGCAAAGCCGTGATGCTCCATGACATAGCCGATGATCAAGGTCCAGATCGGACCGGAGATGAAGCCGACGAAGTAATAAATCGAGAATGCCGCGTCGGTCAGCTCCGGGGTCGCGAAGTCGCCAATCATGGTCTGCGTTAACGCGCCGCGCGCTTGCACGAAAGCGCCGTAAAGGAGCAGGTTCAAATAAAATAGAACGCCCAAAGACGCATGCTGCACGAGGAGAACCGTCATGACGGCGGACAGAAGCAGCGTGATTTGCGTCACCCCGCGCCGCTTGCCGATGCGATCCGAAAGCCAGGCGATGGCGAGCGGGCCGATCAGTCCGGCCGCTTGCATGAGCGTCAAGAGCAAGCCGCCGCCGGACGCGCTGACGCCATACTGCGTCATAAAGAACGGCACGAGGTAAGTCATGTTCACGCCGGTGCCGCGTCCCGCCGCGCCGGCCATGAGCACGAGGGACGTGAATAAGATGTTGCGATTCTTCAAACACTGCACGTAGGCGTCGAACCCCGCTTTGGCGGTTTTCTTGCCGCCGGCCGTTTCGGCGGAGTCGCTATGATCGTTCACCCAGAAGAGCGCGAGTCCCATGATCAAGCTCAACAACCCGAACATGACGAAGGCGCTGCGCCAGCCCATGTAAAGCAGCGCCAGCGAAGCCGCCGCCGGGCCGATGAACGATCCAAGACTGCCGGCCGAGTGGTGAAACGTAAGCGCCCAGCCGCGCGCCTTCGGGTAGTAGCGCGAGAGAACGCTCGAGCCGAGCGGATGCTGCGGGCTCGAGCCGGCGTCGATGGCGACGCGCGCCGCCACCAGTTGCGGGTAGCTGCCGACAAAGTACTGCAGCATCGCGGTCACTCCGACGACGACGTTGCCGACCGCGAGCATGGTGGTGCGCTTGAAAAAACTGGCAAGGAAACCGTAGATCACTTGCAGGCCCTGGCCGACAAAGCTCGACAGCGCCGAGATAAAGCCGAGACCGACGAGACCGAAGCCGAGCTCGGTCATCATCACCGGAAAGATTACCGAGGTGATGCTGTATTGCAGGTGATTCAAGACATGGCAGCCGCTGATCACGCCGAGCGCCATGCGTTTTTGCTGCAGGCTGGCTTCGAGTGTGGGAATCTCGGACGCTGCGGCAGCTTCGGCGGCGACCGAGGTTGTTTGATCGCTCATGGAGCCAAAAACCGTGGAGTGTTGGAGTGATGGAGCATTGGGATCTTCTGTATTCTGTATAGGGTGAAGGCGTCTGCTGTCAAATGCCAATGGCTCAGTCTCGGGTTTCGCGTCTTGTGGTCCGTGTTTGGTTCGACTGCGGCAGGGCAGACACAGACTTCTGCCCCTACATGTGATGAAAATCAGACTGAAAACTACCTGGCACCTTGATGTCTTTTCGCCGCGGCGGCGGGCGTATCGTTGGACATAAACAAGCTGATTGTCACGCCAATGACCATGAGCGCGAATCCGGTGAGAAACGCATACCACATAGCATCGCCGAGGACCGCGATCAGGCGCGGCAGCAGCTCGGATGGGATCTGCAGGCGCGTAGCCGGCTCCAAGAGATTTTGCGGTTGCGCCAGCTTATCGAGCAAAGCGCTCGAAAGGCCCCTGCCTGAGAGCTGGCTCAAGCCGCGCTGCATTTGGTGCAACAGCACCGTGCCCATCAAGCTTACGGCGAAGGCGCCGCCGAAAGTTCTGAACAGCATGAGCGTGGATGTCGCCACGCCGATGCGCTGGTGCGATACGGTATTTTGCACTGCGACTAATGTCGTGAGATTCGCCATTCCCATGCCGGTGCCAATCAAGGTGCCGCTGGCGGCGACCCAAACGACGCTCAACTCCGACTTGGAGGCGACGAAGAAACTATAGCCGAGCGCCATGAGCAACATGCCCAACGCTGCGACAGCACGGTAGCCGATGCGGTTGAGCGTTTGTCCCGCAATCACGCTGCCCACGGTCCAGGCAACGCTCAGAAACAACAGCACCATGCCAGCGCGCGAAGCGGTGAGGCCGGTTACGCCCTGGAGATAGAGCGGCAGGTAGCTGATCGCGCCGAAGACGCCCATCGCCGCCAGCGTCCCGACTGCCGTAGAGGTCTTGAAGAGACGCAAATGAAACAAATCCAGCGGTATGATCGGTTCCGCTGCGCGGCGCTCGACGAACCAAAAAGCGATCAGAAAAATGAACGCAAGCGCCATCAGTCCGGCGAGTTCCGCGTTGAGCGGCTGGCCCGGGCGCGCCCCGTGGGAAAGCGCGTAAAACAGCAACAAGAGCGCCGCCAAGAGCGTCAACATGCCGGCGATATCGAACTTGTGCGCGCGGCGCTCCTGGCGCGTCTCTTTGAGGCCGACGACGATCAAGGCGATGGCGACGGCTGCAACCGGCAGGTTGACGAAAAACGCCCATCGCCAACTCCAGTGCTCGACGATGATGCCGCCGGCGAGCGGCCCGAGAACCGAAGCCACGCCCCAGATGCCGCTGATGATGCCCTGCATCTTGGCGCGCTGCTCCGCGGGAAACAAAAGGCCTACGACAATGAACGAAAGCGCGTAGATCGCGCCGCCGCCGAGTCCCTGCACGGCGCGGAAGATCACCAGCGCTTCCATGCTTTGCGCCGCGCCGCAAAGCGTCGAGCCGACCACGAAGACGCCGATGCCGATGAGCATCAAGCGCCGGCGGCTGTAAAGATCGGAGAGCTTACCGAAGAGCGGCGTGGTCAGCGCCGAAGTGAGCATGTAAATCGAAAATACCCAACTGTAAAGTTCCAGCCCGCCGAGCTTGGCGACGATGGTCGGCATCGCCGTGCTGACGATGGTGGCGTCGATGGCGAAGAGAAAGATCACCAGCATGACGCCGGCGACGGCGAGATTGCGTTTGGTCGTCTCCGGGGATGGATTTCCTGGAAGTGGGTTCACGGCGGCTCGCTCCGTTGCGCGTGATGGAATCGAATTTCAAGCGATTGTTAAACGTGAACTCACGCTTCGACTGGCGCAGCATGTACGGACTTCAATCGGCCTCCGCAAAATCCTCATCGCTCGTCCTGAGCGCGTCGAAGGATGAGCGATCGAAAGGCTATTCAATCATGAGTTGACTTAGTTCGCGCCAGGAGTCAAGGCGAGCAACTGCGCGCGATGCGTTGACGCGGCTTCTGATCGGCGATACAAAAAGCGAACCACTTGAGGGAGGGAACGGAAATGTTCCGGTCGAATGATTGGAGTGACGGAGTGGTGGAATATTGGGATCAGAACCCAGCATTCCAACACTCCAATATTCCATCACTCCATGAGCGATCTTGAGGTGCATAATGCTTGAGCTTGCCAAGATTACTTTCCCCGAGGTGAAACGGTTGGCTGAATCTGCCCGCGCGTTGATGATTTTGCCCATCGGCGTTGTCGAGGAGCATGGCGCGCATCTGCCGCTAGGTATGGATTCCTTTGCCGCTGAGGTATATGCGGCCTCCTCTGCGCCGCATCTTGAAGAAGCGGGATACGAGGTCGTTGTCGCGCCGACGATTAATTACGGCGTTGCCCGCGCGGCGATCGATTTTCCCGGCACGCTCTCGCTGGAGCCAGAGACATTACGATCGATGGTCGTTGATATCGGTCGCTCGCTGGCGCGCCATGGACTCAGTCGTCTGGTGATTCTGAACGGCCACCGCGACAAATACCATATGAAAGCGCTGGACGACGCGAAGAACATCCTCGCCGAAGAGAAAGGATCTCAAGTTCTTTGCGTCGGATTTGCTCATGAAGACGACATAACCGCGGCCTGTTATCGCGACGGCGTCAAGCAATTCTATAAGAGCCCGCGACCGGATCGCGAAGGACACGGCGGAGAGTCGGAAACTTCGGTAGCGCTACATAGCTTTCCTGAAATGGTAAACAGCGAAGTCCTCAAAACGCTCGATGCCAACTTCGACTACGATGTCGATGCCTTTCGCAACGAAACCAAAGATTACGGGAGCATCAGCGGTGGCCGCGGCTACTTCGGCTGGCCGCAAGCGGCGAGCGCGGAGACGGGCAAGCAACTCGTCAGCATCCGCGGGCGGAACATTGCGCGGGTAATCTTGAAAGAGTGGGGAGCGTGTGCATCGTGACGCGGGTTCGTGGCTCGTGCTCGGAGACGAAAACGCTCACGTACACGTACACGAGCACGTCGAAGTTTTCACGCTCTCTGACGGTTGCAATAACCGAAACTGTGGGAGTAGAAGTGGCATAACTCAACCCTGTCGGAGGTTCCTATGGCTTTTCGAATCAATCATCTTCATCTGAAGACGCCGGACCCCAAGAAGACCGTGGACTTTTACTTGGAATATGCCGGGGCCAAAGTTGTTTCGGAGCGTACTACGCCGAGTGGACGGCAGACGTTTCGCTTGAATCTGCATGGCGTCGAGCTCAACGTGACGGACTTTCTCGAAGAGCAGAAGCTCGAGCAGTTCTATGGTCTGGAACACGTCGCCATCGATACCAACAATTTCGACGGCGAAGTGGGCAAGATCAAATCAGCCGGAATAAAGATCCTCGAAGAACGCGTGTTGCCCGACGGGCGCCGGGTTTGTTTCTTCGAGGGGCCGCAAGGCGTGCGGCTAGAGTTTCTCGAGTGGAAGCAATAGGCCAGCGAATAACATTGCAGTAATGGAGTGATGGAGTTCCGTAGGATGCAGTGACCGCAGGGAACGGCATCGATCGCGTCTTTTCAATTTTTTCGGCCAAAACTGATGCGGTTCCTGTTGTCACCGCATCCTACGGTTTGTGTTCTCTCCAGTACTCCATCGCCCCGGTTAGTTTCTTTCCTTCAGCACTTTCTCCAGCGGTCCGTTCTCTCTGAACGGCTCCGGCCAGCCCAGGTATTCCTTGAAGTCCGGGCGGGCTTTAATCAAGTCTTGAATCACGTTTTGGATGCCTTTGTCCGGCACGATGGGCTCAGTCTTGAACACACGCGCGTACGCCTCGACGGTCTTCTTCACAATCTTCTCGTCTTTTTCCCGCATCCATTTAGAGAAGGATTTCTCGGCGGAACGGAGATCCTTTTTAATCAGGTGAATCCCCGCCACGTAGGCGCGCAGGAAATCGTGGGTCGTCTTGGGTTCGGCTCGGATAAAGGCGCGGCTGCTGGTGACGCAGGACGAAGGATAGACAAGATCCGTGTGGCTTAAGTCGACGAGCACCGGCCAGCCGCGCTCCAGGAACGGAATCGCGTATCGCGTCGTCAGGGCGGCGGCGGCGATCGCGCCGCGGTCCAGCGCGATGACCATTTCCGGCCCGGCGCCCAACTGCAAAATCGTCATGTCCTTGTCCGGATTGAGCCCGACATGCTTGAGCGCGGCGCGCAGATAAAAGTGCGTCGTCGAACCGTAGCGGGTGACGGCGCTGGCTAAACCTTTGAGATCCTGCGCCGACTTAATTTCCGGCCGTGTAATCAAATAGACCGGGTCGGTGTCGACGGGGCAGGCGAGCAGGATAATATCGCCCCCCGAGGCCCGCGCGGCAACGACCGACTCGGCGCCAGCGCCTGAGAATGGCAGATCGCCGGTAATGATCGCCAGAGTGATCAACGACCCGCCGCGAATCTGCACGGGCTCGACGTTGAGGCCGTTTTTTTCAAAGTAACCCGCGTCTTTGGCCACCCAAACCGGCAGGTGGGCAGGCGACGCGGTGGTGCCGTACAGTATGCGGCGAAGCTCCTGGGCGCCAAAAGCGGATGTGGCGATAGCTAACGAGCAAAAGATTGCGATGAAGAGTTCTATTAGCCGCCGAGTCACGATCTCGACAATGCCCTTTCCAACGGCCCGTTATCCCGGAACAGCTCCGGACGGTTAAAAAATTCTTTGGACACCGTGCGCCGGTTCGCCAGATCGCGTATGACGTTTTCGATGCCCTTGTCGGGCACGTAGGGAGGCATCTTAAACAGCGGGACATAGGCTGCCACCGATTTTTTTACAATAAGAGCGTCGCTCTCTCGCAGCCACTTGGCGAAGGATTTCTCAGCAAAATTTATATCGCGCTTGATCAATTGGATTCCGGCGAAGTAAGCCTGCAAGAAATTTTCCACCAACTTCGGTTCGCTCTTCAAAAATTTTCGGCTGGTGGCGACACACGACGAGGGATAAATCAAATCTGTCGTGCTCAAGTCGACAAGCATCGGCCAGTTGCGCTGCAAGAACGGCAAAGCGTAGCGGTTGGTGCGGGCCGCGGCTGCGATGCGCCCGCTTTCCAGGGCGGTGGCGGTCTCGCTGCTGGTGCCAAGCTGGAGAATCGTCAGGTCTTTTTCAGGGTCGAGTCCGACCTGGCGGAGCGCGGCACGGAGATAGAAATGAGTCGTCGATCCGAGCCGAGTGACGGCGGTGGCTTTGCCTTTAAGCTCCGCGGCGGATTTGATTTCCGGCCGGGTGATCAAATAGACCGGATCGGAATCGACGGGACAGGCGAGCAGCACAACATCGCCGCCCTCGATACGGGCGGCAACGATCGATTCTGCGCCGGCGCCGGAAAATTGCAGCTGGCCGCTCATGATGCCGATCGTGATTAGCGAGCCGCCGCGAATATGCACCGGCTCGACGTTCAAGCCATTTTTCGCAAACAATTCCGCGTCTTTCGCGACCCAGACGGGCAGGTGAGAGACTGAGGCGGTCGTGCCGTAGTGAATGCGTTTCAGATCCTGCGCCTGCGCTGTAGCGGAAGAATAATACAGGACCGATAAAACGCATAGGACGAATATTCGTCGCATAGTGGCCTCTATTTGCTGAAATATCTTGCTTCCGCCGCTTCCTGATCGTATGCAACAAACTGATTTGTTCCAGGACCGCGGATCTCCGGTTTCTCGCCTTCATCAAATAGCGCGGCAGCGCTATCTCCGGCGCGCCCGCCGATCAGTCCCGGAGAGTGGGCTTCGGCGACCGTGGCGTCTTTGTCCGAGCGGTTGAACGCCCAGTGCACGGTGTTGGCGGGGACGCGGTGGAAGTCGCCTTTCTTACAGAGATAGCCTTGGTCTTTAACGAAGAACCAAATTTCGCCATCGAGAACGTAATTGATTTGTTCGGACTCATGCTGGTGCGGCTTGGTGTGATAGCCGGGCCGCCTCGTGGCGATCATCAGGCTGCATTCATTGCCGTAGCCCTTACGGACCACCATCGCGCCGGTTCCGGCTTCGCCGCTTTGAACTCGATTGTATTCGGGAACTTCGTTGCTTTTGACGTGCAGGGCCATGATCATCCTCCTCCGATTGAGTCAGTAAGGTTGATTATTGGTATGCCATTTGGCGCCGCTTGGTCAAGCTGATTTACGCGAGTGATTGTGTCGACTGATTGTTCCGCCGGGCGCGCACAAAATCTGCTTCGAACCGGGGTGTCTAACCTTTCCGTTGACAGCAAGCAGTGGGGGAAGTAAAGGAGGGGTCGAGGTTAACCCATGAAGCCACTTCGAATCCTACTGGTTCTGCTCACGACGGTATTCGCCGTTCCGGTTTCCGCGCAGAAGTTGATGATCGCCCACGTCGCCGTCAATCCGAGTCAAGGGATGCTGCACTTGGCGAAGGATTCAGGAATTCTTGCGAAATACGGCTTCAGCGCGGATGTGCTGTTGATCCCCGGCACGCCGCGCACGATTCAAGCGCTGATTGCCGGCGATCTCGATTACGTCGCCGCCGGCGCGCCGGCATCGCTCCGCGCCCGGGCTCAAGGGGCCGACGTTACCATTCTCTCGACTTTGGCAAATTCTTCGCCTCAGCGCGTTTTTATCAGACCGGATTCCACCTTGAGCAATTTCAAAGAACTCAAAGGCAAGACCATCGGCGTCACGCAGTATGGCTCGGGCGGCGATACTTTTTTGCGCGGGGCGCTGCGTAAACACGGCATCAAAGAATCCGAGGTGATAATCCTCCAAATGGGCGGCACGCCCGGTGTCGCCCAGGGCTTGGAGTCGGGGCGCATCGAGGTCGGTGTGCTGGGTGATTCGGGTTTGCTGCTCGTGTTCCGTGGCAGGGCGAAACCGTTGAAAGGCGGGAGCGCGCGCGAGATGGGTTTTCGCGGCACCGATGCGCCGCTCACGACCACCGACCGTAAGATCAAAGCGGACCGCGCCGGCGTCGTGCGATTTATGCAAGCCTATCTCGAGACGATTCATTTGTTTCAGACGAATAAGGCCGGCACGGCTCGCATTCTGCAAAAATATATGCGCGGCGTGAGTGAAGAACATATAACGCTTTGGTGTGATGATTTGCGCGCTAGTATCAAGCAAGTGCCCTACGCCGACGAAGACGCGCTGCGCACCGAATTGGAAATGATGAATATCCCGGGCGGGCAGATTCCCCCCGGTTATATTAACAACAGCATTCTTGACGAGATCAAAAAGAGCGGCTTCATCGACAAACTGTACAAATAAAAGGAGGACAGAGTCATGGCCAAGATCCGGCATATCGCGATCAAGGTGGAAGACCAGGAAAAGACCGCGGAGTTTTACAAAAAGACCTTCGGCATGACCGAAGCGTGGCGCGGCCCGGTGCGTGACGACGGCAACCGGGCGATCTACCTCACCGACGGCTACATCAATATGGCGGTTTTACCCGCGCGCGGCGGGCGCGAAGGGATCGACCACTTCGGTTTTCAGGTAGAGAACATGGAAGAGACTCTGAAGACCGCGCAAGCCGCGGGAGCCAAGAGCAAGGCGGACAAAAAACCGCGTGACGGCCGCTTCGCCGAAATGGGCGTGCACGATCCGGTAGGCCAGCTCGTCGATGTTACGGTGCACGGGTGGAAAGCGTAAGGAAACATCAAAGGCAAAAGTAAGAATGAAGAATCGTTGGAGCATACCGAAAACATTTTGCGGGATTGTCGTTTTGTGCCTGGCCTATCTTTGCGCTGCGACGGGATCGGTATCTCTCGCCGCAGTGCCGAGCAAATTGCTCATCGCGCACGGCGCGATCAGTAATAACGTGGCGCCGCTGTGGATCGCCAAGGAGCAGGGGATTTTCAAGAAATACGGATTGGATGTGGATTTAGTTTTCATCATCGCCGGGCGGGCGATGCAGGCGATGTTGGCCGGCCAGGTGCCGGTGGGGTTGGTAGGCGGCACGCACGTGACCAACGCAAATACCGCGGGCGGTGACTTTACGATGATTCTCGGGCTGGAGAATCGGCTCGATTATATTTTTGTCGCCAAGCCGGCGATCAAAAGCGCTGAAGATCTGAAGGGCAAGAAAGTCGCGATCGGCACACCGGCCGGTTCGGCGTCATTGGCGACGTACGTGGCCCTCGATCATCTTGGACTGGTGCCGCGGCGCGACAACATTGTCTTGTTAGGCGTGGGCGGCGTGCCCGAGCGGATGAGCGCGTTGCGCTCCGGCAGTGTCGAAGCAACCAGTTTGTCTCCCGAGTTCGGTCAGGTGGTCGTTAGTGAAAACTACCGAGTGCTGGTCGATCTGGGAAAAGAGAATGTGGCGTTCCAATCATCGGGTTTGGTAGTGCCGCGGAGTCTGATTAAAACCAATCCTCAAATGGTCGACAATATTGCCAAGGCGACCGTCGAAGGCACGGCGTTTGTGCACAAGCCCGCCAACAAAGAAATCGTCGTCCGGAGCCTGTCGCGAAACCTGCGCTTGGATAAAGCCGAGCGGGTGGAAAAGGCTTATCAGCAGCTAGTGGCGGCATTACCAAAAAAGCCGTGCCCGTCGATGGAGGGTGTGGTGGCCATGCTCAAGCTGATGGCGCAACACGGGCTCAATCCCAAAGCGGCCCAAGTAAAACCGGACGAGGTTGCGGACATGTCCTATTGCAAGAAGTTCGAAGACAGCGGATTTTTCCGCAGCCTATATCAATAATCGAGCACAGCAATTTCCCACACGTATCAAATTGGCTACAGCAGCGATTGTTGGGGACGACCGGCCGGTCGCTCCTAGACGTTTTAGTTTGACGGTTCCAAGTAGATCGGCTATTTTCGCTGGATTGTTTGAAGGAGTAGGGGAGAATTATGCCGTATTTCGATCTGCATCAACACCTCAAGAATCTTGAGGAGCACGGCCTCTTGCGGCGCGTCACGAGGCTGATCAACAAGGACACCGAGCTCCACCCGTTGGTGCGGTGGCAGTATCGCGGCTTGTCCGAAGAGGATCGCAAGGCCTGGCTGTTTGAAAACGTCACGGACGCTAAAGGGAAGCGCTACAACATGCCGGTAGTCGTCGGGGCGTTGGCGGGCAAGCCTGAGATTTATTATCTCGGAATGGGTTGCAATAGCGCCGAAGACATGGACGCGCGCTGGAAGAAAGCATTGGCGGAGCCGGTTAATCCCACCACGGTCAGCAAGGCGAAATGTCAAGACGTCGTGATTCAAGGCGACGAGTTGGACAAGGACGGCTGCGGACTGGATCGCTTCCCGGTGCCGATCTCCACGCCGGGATTCGACAATGGGCCGTACACGACTTGCTCGCACTGGATCACGGCCGATATGGACACCGGGATTCAGAACATCGGCAACTACCGAGGCGAGATCAAAGCAGGCCGGCGCGTCGGCGTATTTCCGTCCGGCTTGGGCCAAGATATTTATCTACACTGGAAAAAAGCACAGGAAAAGGGCAAGCATTTGCCCGCCGCATTGGTCATCGGCGCGCCGCCGATCGTGTCTTATGTTTCGGTGCAAAAGATTCCCTACGGCGTCGATGAGATGGGCGTTGCCGGCGGTCTGGCCGGCGAGCCGATCCCGATGATCAAGTGCAAGACCGTCGACATTATGGTGCCGGCGGATGCCGAGATCGTCGTCGAAGGTTATGTCAACACGGAGTACATCGAGCCCGAAGGACCGTTCGGCGAATCGCACGGCTACATGCACCCGCGGCAGCTGAATCCTTTCATGGACGTGACCGCGATCACGCATCGTAAGGACGCGATTTACACCTCGTGGCTGAGCCAGCTCACGCCGAGCGAGTCGTCGGTCATCCGCAAAATCGGTTACGACAGGCTCATGCTGGTGCATCTGCGCGACGAGTGCCGCATCACCAGCGTGCTGCGCGTCGAAATGCACGAGCCGCTGACGAATACCTACAAGCTCGTCATTATTCAAATGCGCCGGCCCAACGAAGCCGAAGTCTGGCGCGCGCTGCACGCTGCATGCTCGTTCCATCCGGGCGTCGGCAAGATTGTCGTCGCCGTCGACGAGGACATCGATCCGTCCAACGAAGCGGCGGTTTTCTGGGCGATGTGCTACCGCATGAAACCGCACAAAGACGTTCACATCGTCGGCGGCATGGAAAAGGGTCACGCTCCACCGTTTCTGTACGAGCATGAAACGAAAGGAACCGATGTGGTTTCCTATCACTTGCCGGCGGACGAGTCGGCGATGCTCTGTAACGCGATTCTCAAAGAGCCGTTTCCACCGGTGTCGCTGCCCAAGCGCGAGTACATGGAAAATGCGCGCAAGATTTGGGAAGAGCTCGAATTACCAAAACTCAGGCCGCAGATGCCGTGGTTCGGTTATTCACTGGGCCAGTGGAGCGAGGAGCTTGACCACGAGGCGGAACTCGCCGTAAAAGGACGCCATTTCGAAATCGGTGAGAAACTGAAGGCGGGCAGAGTCAAAGTGCGATAGTTTAGATTGACATTTGCTAGAAAAGCCCGCGGTGGCCGTAGGCATCGCGGGCTTTTCTTCAAGGGAAAGAAAGCCAGGAAAGCACGAGTCACCGCGGAGGCGCGGAGATCGCAGAGTTCGGAGTATTTCCCGATAAAATGCATTCTCTCGGCGCCCTCAGCGCCTCTGCGGTAAACCAGTCTTTAGAATCCTACGACCGGTAGCGCCAGAGCTGCGGAATCGCGATGCAGACGCCGAAGATCATGAGGAAGCACAGGGCGCTGCCGATGAGCAACGCATTCGGCGCGCCCCAATATTCCGCCGCGACGCCGGCCAGCAACGCACCCAATCCATTCGTCGTTTGAGCGAAGACGGTGATCAAGCTCGCCGCTCGTCCGAGCATGCCGTCCGGGGCGAGAAGTTGCACCACCGTGCGGCGGATCGCGACACTGATCGAATCGGTAAATCCTAAAATCAAAACAGCCAAGATGGCCATCCAGAAGGAAAACGAAATGCCAAGCAGGGCGAGCGATGCGGCGAAGAATAGCGCCGCAACGATGACCAGTACGCCTTTGCGTCTCACGTTACCGGCCATCAGCAACGCTGTCGAGCCGAGCAGCGACCCCAACGAGGGCGCGGCGTAAAGCAGGCCGAGTCCGGCCGCGCCGCTTTTAAATACATCGGCGGCGAAGATCGGCAATATGGGCCGGTAAAAGCCGACCAGAACGACGGCAAAGTCGAGCAAGAATAGCGAGAGAATAATGCGCTGGATCCACAAGAACTCGATTCCCTCAACGATACTTCTGAGATTGACGTGCCGGCGCGGGCCGTCGATTCTCCCTGATGTACGGAGCGAGAAAACGGCAACAATCGCCGGCACAAAAAGCAACATGCTGGCAAAATAGGCGATCGCCAAGCCGCTCTGGTCGATCAAGAACCCGCCGATGGCCGGTCCGACGAGGAAACTCGTCTGTAGAATCATCGTGTTGACGACCATCGCATTCATTAACAATCGCGGCGGCACCAATCGTGGGATCAACGCTGCCCGCGCCGGCCAGTTGAAGACTTCGACAAACGCGCCCAAGAGACCGAGCGTATAGATATGCCAAACTTGAATGGCGCCGGTGAGGGTGAGGATCCCAAGTAAAAAATTAGGAACCAGCTGCAGCGAGATCGTCGCCATAAGCAGTTTTTTTCGATCGAAGGCGTCGGCTACGGCGCCGGCGTAGAGGCCGAAGACGATAAACGGCAGCGTTTCGAGAAATCCCGTCAGCCCGAGCTTAAAAGCCGAACCGGAAATGTCGTAAACCTGGTAGAGCGTCGAAACGTTACGGATCTGGCCGGCAAGCGAGCTCAAGACACTGGCGATCCACAACAGCCTGTAGTCGCGAATCGCCAGCGACGACCAGGGACGGATGGGTGGTTCTTGGTCGGGGGTTGAACCTATTTCGCCGGAGTTAGCCAAAGATGTAGACAGGCGGAAGCAAAAGCATCAGTTTACTTATAGCGTGAACAGACGCGAATTCGAAGAGCGAAACGCGAGGCGGATGAATTTTTAGGACTCATCCGCCTCGTCGACTGATTTTTCTAGCGGGACGCAGCCTGGGGCAGGTCTTCCAAAACGCCGCGCTGCTCGGCTTGCGCTAACACGGCTTCAATGGTTTGCACCAACTTGCGCGCCGCCTCGACGCTCAGCTCCACCGCCACCCGCGCGCCCGGCCCTGCGGCTTCATTGACGAAGTCGATATTCAGCGCGTGTTCCAAAGGCAAGTCGTAAGGATGATCGTACGACACGTTGGCCTCGCGCACTTCAAACCAGTCCTGACCGCTTTTGCCGCGGCCCTCGATCTTTGCTTGATGAGCAATCATTGTGCACATATCAGTGGTCCTCTTTGGTCTGCTACTTTAGATTTTTCTCGCAGAAGGCGAGCACTTTTTTCCAGCCATCGACGGCCTGTTCCTGGCGATACGCCGCACGGTCGTAATAGAAAAAACCATGGCCGGCGCCGTCGTAGCGGTGAAACTCGTAGTTTTTGCCATGCTTCTTGAGCTCGGCTTCGTGCAGATTCACCTGTTCCGGTGACGGCGACTTGTCGTCATTGCCGAATATGCCGATCATCGGACAAGAAAGATCCTTGGTGTAATCGATCGGCGCCACCGGCTGCTTCGGCGTGAGATCTTCTTTCGACATGACCACGCGGCCGCCCCAGCACTCAACTAGAGCGTCGAAATTTTTCGAACAGCAAGCGGCGAGAAAGCCGTGGCGGCCGCCCGAGCAAGTGCCGAACACGCCGACTTTGCCGCTGACGTAGGGCAGTGAACGTAGCAGCTTGTTGGCCCCGTCCAGATCACCGAGCACCTGTTCGTCCGGAATACCGCCGCCGGCGCGCACTTTGGCGCCGACGTCTTCCGGCGCGCCGTGGCCGTCGCGGAAATAGAGGTTCGGCGAGATCGTCACGTAGCCATGATGGGCGAACTTGCGGGTGCATTCACGGTACCACTCGTCCCAGCCGGGCGCGTGGTGGATGGTCACCATGGCCGGAAAAGGACCGGTACCCAAGGGCCTGGCAATGTAGGCGTTGATGGTCTCGCCTTTATGCCCCTGCATGGTGATTGTTTCAGCTAGCATTCCTTCGTATTGGTTGGTCTGATACATTCTGGCTTCCTCCTCCAGTATGACTTGAGATTTATTAGCCCTGTTTATACCCAAGCCAAGGAAGGTGCAACCGTATTTGCCCGTAATTAGCCCAAAAATTTAGCCCCCTTGGCTTCCCAAAAAGGGGGTTGCGCTGGAAGGGGCGATTGGGTTAAGCTTTAGCTAACTCATCAGTATGGGGCCTTCTGATAGTGACAAATTGTAGAATTGAAGGTCTAGGGCGTCTTACCTTGCGATTCGGTGCCACGCGGACAATCCGACCAGAGCGTGTCTTGCTTTCCATGTTCTGCT
>JBOHVN010000243.1:0-14052 GCA_050735675.1 Binatia bacterium
TCAAGAGCCAACGGTCCCAAAGGCGCCGGTTCGCACGAAACCCAGAAACAGTGAACCTTTCACGCAGCGATCGCAAAGTATACCAAGTGGATTTTTCCTAAATTGGACGTAGCAAGCGATCTCGCTGCTCAAGAAGCTAGAATCGTCACTTCTATGCTGACTGGAAGCGCGAATTAATGGCTCAATCGTTGCGAATGAGGCTTCTGAGTAAGGTCAAGTTCTCCCTGTCTTCTTTCAAGTCTGGACCTTTCGGAGTTTCCAGACACATCGGCAAGCCCCAGAAACGCTTGTCGTTCATGAGTATGCGAAAAGCTTCGATGCCGATAAATCCCTTGCCGATATGCTCGTGGCGGTCCACCCGGGAATGGAATTCCTTCTTGGAATCGTTGAGATGGAATGCCGCCAGACGCTCGATGCCGATGATCTTGTCAAATTCACCAAACGTCCGCTCATAGCCTTCCTTGGTGCGAAGATCATAACCGGCGGCAAAGGCGTGTTCGGTGTCGAAGCAGACTCGCAAGCGCTCGCTCTCCTTGGTCGCGTCGATCATGTTGCCGATCTGCTCGAAGCGATAGCCGAGATTGGAACCTTGGCCGGCAGTGATTTCGAGCGTGACTTTCGCGTGGTACCCTGGACAAGCTTTGTGAACTTCATCCAGCGACTTGGCAATCGTTTTGATGCCATCCAGTTCGCCCGCGCCGACATGCGCGCCGGGGTGGGCGATGAGATTCGCCACGCCCAGAGTTTCGCAGCGCTCCAACTCATCGATAAAAGCCGCTACGGAGCGAGTGCGCAGCGCCGCTTCCGGCGAGCCCATATTTAACAAGTAGGAGTCGTGGGCAATGACCGCGCCGATGCCGGTCTCTCGCCGATTTATGTGAAACTGCTCGATTTCCTCCTTTGTGTACGGTTTGGAGGCCCACTGGCGCGAGGATTTGGTGAAGATCTGAATCGCATCGCAATCAACTTTTTTGCCTTCCAGCAACGCGTTGCCCACGCCGCCGGCAATGGACATGTGGGCGCCCAATAGAGGGCCGCGCGCTCTCATTTTTTGCTTCATAGGGTTTTGAATGGTTTAAACAGTTTGAGCGGCTTAAACAAATTGAATGCGCGGCCCGTTCCAGTCGTTCCAACGTTCCAAGACGTTCAAATCGTGTCCGGTCATCGGATGAAATGTCGCTGTTCCACCAGCGGGAGGGAAATGCTGCCGGCGCTGAGAAGTCTGTCGTGGAATTCACGGAGAGTGAACTTGTTGCCGAGGCGGTGCTGCTCTTGGTCGCGCAGCCGGTTGATGATCGACCAGCCGAGAGCGTAGCCCATCGGCGCCGACGGCGACTGGCTGTACCAGTTCAAATCGCCGCACGCTTGGGCGCGCGGGAAGTGAAGCTCGCGCACCATGAGATCGGCTGCTTCATCATAAGTCATTTTACCGGTCTGAGTTTTGACATCGATGATGATTCTGAGCGCGCGCCAGAGCCGGTCCTTGAGCATGACGAAGCGGTGCTCTTTGGTTTTGAGAAAGCCTTGCTCCTGCATGAGCTGCTCGCAGTAGAGCGCCCATCCTTCATAGAAAACCGACGACTCGTTCATCAGCCTCGATAAAGTCGAAGCCGCGGGGATCGAATTAGCGAACGAGAATTGCAGATGATGGCCGGGATAGCTCTCGTGCACGGAAGTGTTCTCCAGGCCCACCCAGTTATGTTCGCGGAGCAAATCGTCTTCTGTCACCGGAGTGACGTAATAGTAGCCGACTTGATCAGGATCTTTCGGCGATGGAGACAGATAAGCCGCAAACGGAATCTCATGGCGGCGAAACTCCGGCGTGTGCACGACGTGGAGTTCCTCCTTGGGCGGAAAAGAAACCAGGTTTTTCTCTTGCACGAACTGGCGCGCGGCCTCCATGGCTTTTTGATAGGCCGGAAGAACTTCGTCGATCGATGGATGGCTTTCCTGGATCGCGCGGGCAACTTCTTCGACGCTCTTCCCAGGGGCAATCTCGCTGGTAAGCTCGGTCAATTCGCGCTGGGTTTTCGCAAAAAGTTCGTTACCTAACCGCAGCAATGACTGCGCGTCGTGATCGAGGAAATGTTTTTTTCGCAGCAGTAAGTTGTAATGTTCCGTGCCGACCGCATAGACGCTCTTACTGCGCGGCAGCAGATCGCGCTCGAGAAACGCCGCGAAGTCGCTGACCGCATTTTTTGCCGTTTGGATCGCCGCTTGGAGCGCGCTCGGATCAAATCCCGCGCTTTGAACCTTGGGATGGTTCGGCAGGTGCTCCAGAAAACTGACGGACCCTTTGGCGCCTTCGAGCGCCATCTCGGTCCAGAGTTTCGGCGGATTGGCTTCTTTGCGGCTGAGATTGTCGATGCCTTGCCGGATGAGAGCCGGCGTCCGTTTCAGGCGGCTTAAAAGATTGCCGGCCAAATCGTTGGTCGCGCGGACTGTGAGAATATAAATCGCATCGATCGGCGAATAGGTGTCGGGCCACTTAAGGCGATAGTCTTCCTTGGCGTGTTCGTAGCTTTGAATCGTCAACTTGCCGTCGAGCAGCGCGTGATCGATTTTCTGATCGGCGTCCAGGTCGCCGGTGGGAATTTGCCGGAGCTGCGCCAGCGACTCTTCGACAAAGCTTTTTTCTGTTTGAAAAGTCTCGTCGGAGTAATCGTTGAGCAAGTGATCGTAGCCTTCGATGCCGTAGTAAATCGCATCAGTGGGGTGAAGGTCGAAATATTTTTTGAAGTGACCGGCGCAGAATTCGCTGAATGTCGCCATGATCGTCCATTATCATCTTAATGTCCATTACTCCACCTACTCCAGTACTCCAAACGGCGTCTACGTTGTAGCGAGGCGATTGAGCATAGCGAAGCATAGGAGTCTCTTTCAGCAGCCTGCTAGTGATTTTGCAGGAGCGTCGCTCAGGTGTTAACTTACTTCTGTGGAACGGACTGCGGTTGTCGTCGATCAAGAATACCTGAAACACCTGCCCGGGGATGCCCATCCGGAGCGGCCCGAGCGAATTCAAGTGCTGCTCGATCTGGCCGCGCGCCTCGATCAGCCGAAATTTACCTTATTGCCGCCTCGAGCGGCGAGCCGGGCCGAAGTCGAGCAAACCCACGGTGTCGATCATGTTCGCCTCGTCGAATCAACCTCGACGGTCAACCATTATGCTTTGGACGGCGACACCATCACCAGCCGCGACTCGTTCGGCGTCGCTTTGCTTGCCGTTGGCGGCTTTTTGAATTTACTCGATTCGATCGCGGCAAAAGAGAGCGCCAACGGCATCGCGCTGGTGCGGCCGCCCGGACACCATGCCTTGCGCAACCGGGCGATGGGGTTTTGTTTGTTCAACACCATGGCGATCGGCGCCGAATATCTCAAGCGCCAACACGGCGCGAAGAAAATTATGATCGTCGATTGGGACGTCCATCACGGCAACGGCACCCAGGACGCTTTTTACGACGACCCGTCGGTGCTGTTCGTTTCGACCCATCAGTTTCCTTACTACCCGGGAACCGGAGCGGTGACTGAAACCGGCGGCGGCGCCGGCGCGGGTTATACAATCAACGTGCCGCTTCCCGCCGGCTGCGCCGACCGGGAATATTTGCAGGTCTTTCAAGACATCATCGTTCCGGCGGCGGAAAAATTTCGGCCCGAATGGGTTCTAGTTTCCGCCGGTTTTGATCCGCACCGGCGCGATCCGCTCGGCGGCATGGATGTGACGGAACAAGGATTCGGCGCCATGACGCGCACGCTGCTCGCGCAGGCAAGAAAATTCGCCGGCGGGCGCATCGCCCTTTTACTCGAGGGCGGCTACGATCTCGCCGCGCTGCGCAACTCGGTGGCGGCGGTCTTGGCTGAGCTGCAAGCGCCCGAACCTAGTGTCGCGGTGCAATTACCGCTGGCTGGAAGCGGCATTGAACCGGTCGTTCGCCGAGTCCTGCAAGTGCACGAAAACTTTCGATAAACTACAATACTATTGACCCTCCGCGCCGACTCATCTATGTTAGCGTTACCTAAACGTTAACAATCCGCTACAGATCGGTTACGCATCGTGAACATGAATCAACAACGCAGAGTTGTCGTGACGGGGCTAGGTTTAGTTTCGCCGTTGGGTACGGGTGTTGAAAAGAATTGGCACGCCTTGTTGGAGGGCCGGTCCGGTATTCGCAAGGTTTCGCGCTTTGCCACCGACGGTTTCGCTTCGCGTATTGCCGGTGAAGTGCCGGACTTCAAGGCCGAAGATTACATCGAGGCCAAAGAGATCAAAAAGATGGATCTCTTTATTCAATATGCTCTCGGCGCCGCAGCGATGGCGATGGACGATAGCGGCTTAAAAGTCGAGGGCAAGTTTGCCGAAGAGGTCGGCGTCATCATCGGCGTGGGCCTGTGCGGCATCGACACCATCGAGAGCACCAAAGACGCTTTCCTTCAAGGCGGGCCACGCAAAATCTCGCCATTTTTCATTCCCAAAGTCATCTCCAATTTGGCGCCCGGACAAGTGGCGATTCGCTACGGCGCTAAAGGCGTCAATTGGACGCCGACGTCCGCTTGCGCCTCCGGCACTCACGCCATCGGTGAAGCGTTTCATCTGATCCGCCGCGGCATGCAAGAGGCGGTGATCACGGGCGGCGCCGAGTCGGCGATCACGCCGCTCAGCGTTGGCGGCTTTGCCGCCATGAAGGCGCTGTCGACGCGCAACGACGAGCCCGAACGGGCGAGCCGTCCCTTCGATAAGGAACGCGACGGTTTCGTCATCGGCGAGGGCTCCGGCATTTTGATTCTTGAAGAGCGCGAACACGCGGTCCAGCGCGGCGCGAAGATTTACGCCGAGGTGATCGGCTACGGCGCCAACGGCGACGCGTATCACATGACGGCTCCGTCACCGGAAGGCGAAGGTGCGGCGCGCTGCATGCGCCTGGCGCTCAAAGACGCGGGGATTGCGCCGACCGAAGTCGACTACATCAACGCCCACGGCACTTCGACCGAATACAACGACGCTAATGAAACCACGGCGATTAAAGCCGTGTTCGGCGAACAGGCGGCCAAGCTGGCGGTGAGCTCGACCAAGTCGATGACCGGCCATCTGCTCGGCGCCGCGGGCGCCGTCGAGGGCGTCTATTCGGCGCTGGCGCTTTATCATGGCATGATCCCGCCGACGGTGAACTACGAAAATCCCGATCCGGCTTGCGATCTCGATTACGTGCCCAATCAAGCGCGCAAAGCCGGCATCAAAGTCGCATTGTCGAATTCATTCGGTTTCGGCGGCACCAACGGCTGCGTCATCTTCCGGAGGGCACAATGAGCCGGCCGCAACGCCGCAGCGCGATCCTGGGCACCGGCTCGGAGCTGCCGTCCAAGATCGTGACCAATCATGACCTGGAAAAAATAGTCGACACCAGCGACGAATGGATCACCGTGCGCACCGGCATCAAAGAGCGCCGCGTGCTCGAAGACGGCAAAGGCAACGCGGATATGGCGTTGCAAGCAGCGCGACGCGCGCTCGCCGACGCCCGCATGGACGCCAAAGATCTCGACGCGATCATCATGGGCACGGTGACGCCGGATTATCCCTTTCCGAGCTCCGCCTGCGTTCTCGAAGACATGCTTGGCGCGCGCAATGTGTTTTCGTTCGACGTCGGCGCGGCGTGCTCGGGATTTTTAAACGCCTTGTCGGTGGCCGATTTATTCATCAGCACGGGGAAAATCAACAACGCTCTAGTCGTCGGCTCCGATGCGCTCAGCCGCTTGCTCAACTGGCAGGATCGCGGCACCTGCATTCTGTTCGGCGATGCCGCCGGCGCGGTGGTTTTGGGCGCAACCGAAAACGGCTCGGGCGTGCTCAGTACCCGATTGCGCACCGATGGTTCCTACGTCAAAACGCTTTACGTGCCCGCGGGCGGCTCGCTCAAGCCGGCCACTGCCGAGACCGTGCGCCGAAACGAGCACACGATCACGATGAACGGCAAGGAAGTGTTCAAGATCGCGGTGCGCTCGATGGAGGAAATCAGCCGCCAAGCGTTGGCGGACGCCGGCGTCGAAATCAATCAGGTTTCGCTGGTGATTCCGCACCAGGCCAATCGCAGAATCATCGTCGCTCTTGCCGAACGGCTCGGCGTGCCGCTGGAAAAAGTCGTGGTGAATCTAGAAAAATACGGCAATACTTCGGCGGCGTCGATTCCCGTGGCGCTCGATGAAGCCAAGCGGCAGGGACGCATCAAGCCCGGCGACATCGTCTTGCTCAACGCTTTCGGCGGCGGCTTTACCTGGGGCGCCGCGGTCGTCAAGTTCTAGCGGGCTGCTGAAAAAAACTCATAGGCTAACGCCCATTGCCCTGAGCTTCGTCGAAGGGTGCGCTCGATCGCCTCACTCCAACGTACCGGCTGAGTACGCCTCCGTTCGGCGATTCTGCGCGCGCCTTGCCTCTGAGGTCTTTTTGAGCAGCCCGCATCCAAAATTACTAAGCCGTTGCCCCGCCATTCCGACGGATTGCAAGCACGTTACCCTTCACTTCACGCGATGTGCCCTGCGGTCTCATCGCGCAGAGCTTTCAGCTGCGCGCTGAATTCCACCGGAAACCGGCTTGGCTGGCGCAGCGCCCTGACGCTTTCGGGAAGCGCGGCGAACTCACGGGCGAAGACATCGCGCAACTCCGGCAAGGTCGGATAACCCGCCATCATCTTGCCATCGCGCATGACTTCTTGCAGCAGGCGCTCGCCGGGAAGCTCCTCATTGCGCAGTCCGATGGTATCGCCTTGCGTTTGTCCGTGATTATCTTTCACGCGAAACAGTTGCTTTCTGCCGGGCCAGGATGATTTCCCGGTGCTGAGCTTGAGCACCGGCCGGTTGTCATACTCCACGAGCTTATAGGCAACGTCGGACCAGGGCTGGTCGGCGGACACGCCCATCTTGGTGCCGACGCCGTAGCTATGGAAAGGCGCGTTTACCGCAGTCAATTGCGCAAGCTCAAACTCGTCGAGACCGCCGCTGCCGATGATTTTCACCTCGATTAGACCCGCGGCATCGAGAATTCTTCGCACTTCCACGGACAAGGCCGCCATATCGCCGCTGTCGAGGCGCACGCCGAGCAGTTTTTGCCCGCGCTCGGCCATTTCCCGTCCGACTTGAACCGCGTTTTTCGCTCCCGCGATAGTGTCGTAGGTGTCGATCAGCAAGATTGCGTTGGCCGGGAAGCTCGCGACGTAGGCGCGAAAGGCGTCGATTTCGCGCTCGAAGCTCGACACGAAGGAGTGCGCCATGGTGCCGACCAGCGGGATAGCGTAACGCTGGCCGGCTTTGACGTTGCTTGTGCCGGCGAAGCCGGCGATATAGCTCGCGCGCGCGACTTTCATGCCGGCGTCGCTGCCGTGGGTGCGGCGCAAGGCAAAATCGACCACCGGCCGGCCCCCGGCGGCGTGCGCGCAGCGGGCGGCTTTGGTGGCGATCAGGGTCTGCAGATGGATCTGATTAATGATAAAGGTTTCGACGATTTGCGCCTCGATGATCGGCGCCGTCACTTCGATCACCGGCTCGTCGGTAAAAAAGATTCGTCCTTCGGCAATCGCCCACACCTGGCCGGTAAAGCGCAGGCCGGCGAGATAGTTCAAGAAGTCTGGGGAAAACAGTTTTTGGGCGGTGAGAAAATCGATCGCCGCGGTGTCGAAAGAAAAGCTCTCAAGATATTCCAAGACGTCCTGCAAACCGGCCGAGACAAAATAGCCGCGATCGGGCGGGTAGGAACGGATAAACAGGCTGAAGGTCGCCGTGTCCGTGCGCCGCTCGCGAAAATAGGCTTGCGCCATGGTGAGCTGGTAGAGATCGGTCAGCAGCGTCTGGTTTTCGCCGGCGTTCATGATTAAATTGTCTCCAACTGAGCGCCACTCTAGTTAAAAGGAGTAGTCGAGTAAAGCAAACGCTGGCGCGGCGGGTAGTAGTTCAGTTAGCTCAAGATCTCTCACTTCGTTCGAGATGACAGAACCGATTACTTTGTTGTCATTCCGAGCGCAAAAGCGAGGAATCTTTCTCGGCGTGAGAATTCGTGGGGTACTCTAACTGAACCACTACCGCGCGGCGCCTCTCGGTTGATTTATCGAGGCCGTTTTGTTAAGGATTTTCATCGGTAGCGACGCCTAATTAGCATCACAGGAGGAGATTGATGTTTACTGAAAAGGTCGATCTGAAAGACTTTGAAAAGCAAGACCCGGAATATCAGGATTTACTGCGCCGGGTGCTGGCCATCCAGGCCGATTGTGAAATCGGCGGCCCCAATCTTTACGTCAAACATATCCTGCCGAGCGCGCCGACCAAACTGGACCAGCTCATCGTCGCGCGTACGGCGGCGGAAGAAATGGATCATTTCCGAAAGATGGCCCGTTTGGCTGGTGATGTCGGAGTCGATGTTTCCTACACGCTCAGCCGGCCCAACCAGGAGCGCTATGTGGAAGCGTTCCGCGGCGAAATCAAAACCTGGGAGGATTATGCTGTATTCGGTTTCCTGGTCGATCGCGTCGGCCGATTCCAGCTCGAGGAGTTTCTCGATTGTACCTATCTGCCGCTCGCCAAGGTTGTCGAAGATCCGGACATCATCCGGGAAGAAGAAGGGCACGTCGACTTCGGCACCAACGCGGCTGCTGAATTTGCCGCCAAAGGCGGGGAGTGGAAGGAACGGATTCAAAAGGCCGTGGATTACTGGTACGTCAAAGGGCTCGACATGTTCGGCAACTCCAAGTCCTACCGCTCCGAGCGATACATGTTCTGGGGTTTGAAGCGCCGTCCCAACGCGGTGGCGCGCCAGCAGTACAAGGATGAGATCGATGCGCTGATTTTAAAGATGGGTCTCACCCTCCCCGATCCCAACAAAGGCCGGCTTTATACATAAGTGTGAGAGGAGCTATGGAACCAGCACCGAACACAGACGCGTTAGATCAGCAGTTTAAGGAATTTATTCAGGGCCTGAAAAAAGCGGTGGCCGCCGGCATACCGCATCTTAAGGACGATCCGAAAATCGTCGACCAGTCGATTGCCGACTGCAAGGAGATTTTGGACGTAGTCATGGAAGGCAATGTGAAAGAGTGGCTGTCCTGAGCCGCTTTCCACATTAAAACCATTCTGTCAGTCAAGCGTTTCCTAAAGGCGCCTGGATCTCCTAGGCGCCTTTGTTTATCAGCAGCCTGCGAGTCTCGTTTCCAGGGGAGAGCCGAACATTGAATATTGTCATTTGCGGTAAAGTCATTCCCGCCAGTACGGTGACCATCGAAATCGATTCCAACACCAAGCGCATGGCGCGCAGGGGCGTGCCGCATGAGCTCGATCCGGCCGCCGCCAGCGCCGTGGAAGAAGGACTGCGTCTTACCGAGAAGCACGGCGGCACCGTAACGCTGGTCACCATGGGCATCAACGAAATTACCATCGGCATTCGCAATGCGTTGGCGATGGGCGCGGCGTCGGCGGTGCATATTCTGGACGAAGCGGTTGCCGGTTCCGACACCCTGGCTACGGCAAAGATTTTAGCCGCCGCGATCAAGAAACAAGAATTCGATCTTGTTCTCTGCGCAACGGAGAGCAGCGACAGCTACTCCGGCATCGTGCCGGGGCAGATCGCGCACTTTCTCGGCGTACCGCCGGTGACGTTCGCCAAAGAGATTAGCGTTGACGGCAACAAGATCACGATCAAACGCCAGAGCGAGAGCGGCTACGACGTGGTCGAATCGACCTTGCCGGCGCTGGTGGCGTGCAGCAGCGGGATCAACGAGCCGCGCTACCCGCAGCTCAAGGGCATCATGGCGGCGAAGAAAAAAGAGATCAAAGTCTACACCGCGGCGGACCTCGGTTTGTCGCCCGATCAGGTCGGTGAAAAGGGCGCGCGGGAAAAAGTTCTCACCATTGGACGACCCCCCAAACGCCAGTCCGGCAAGGCGGTCGCCGACGAAGGCGAAGGCGGCAAGCAGATCGCGGACTTTCTTGCGGAAATCAAGGTGATCTAAGTGGCGGACAAAATCTGGGTATATGCGGAAATCAGCGACGACAAAATAACCACTACATCTTTGGAGATGCTGGCCAAAGCTAGCGAGGTGGGCAAGGCCGAAGCGATTCTGCTCGGTCCGGCGCCCGAGGACGCCGTGCAGACGCTGGCGAAGCACGGCGCAAGCAAAATCTATCGCTCCGCGGACGCGATCTATCGCGATTATCTCACATTGCCGGCTGCCGAAACCGTCGCGGGCCTGATGCAAAAACACAATCCGGCGGTGATGCTGTTCGCTTCGAGTTATGCGGGCCGCGATCTGGTCGCGAACTTGAGCGCGCGCCTTGACTGCGGCGCGATCACCGACGTCGGCGATTTTCAGCTCAAAGACGGCAGCGTTGAAGCGACGATCCCCGCGCTCGGGGCCAGTTATGAGAATACCAGCACGTTAGTGAATCAGGGCACCAAGCTCTTAGTCGTGCGGCCGAAATCTTTCGAACCGAAGGTCAACGAACAGCCGCTGAGCATCGACGAAGTTCCGGCCGCTTTGGGCGAAGGCTTGCGTACAGTACACATGAAAGACCGGGTCGCGATCAAGCGCGAAGGTCCCTCGCTCGAAGGCGCCAAGATCGTTATTTCCGGCGGCCGCGGCCTCAAGGGCGAGGAGAACTTCGCCATGCTCAAAGAGCTCGCCGACGTGCTCGGCGGCGCCGTCGGCGCCAGCCGCGCCGCGGTCGACGCCGGCTGGGTGCCCTACGCCATGCAGATCGGCCAGACCGGCAAGACCGTCAAGCCCGACGTCTATTTCGCGATCGGCATCTCCGGCGCCGTGCAGCATCTCTCCGGAATGAAGACCGCCAAATACATCATCAGCATCAACAAAGATCCCGAATCGCCGATCTTTCAATATTCCGACTTCGGCGTCGTCGGCGACCTATTCAAAGTCGTGCCGCAATTGATCGAAGAGCTAAAGAAGCGCAAGGGCGCCTAGCCGGAATTCATTTCTTCTCAGCGAACAAAAACCAGCAGGCCCGCCTATGAGTTCCGTAGGCGGGCTTTTTTGCGTCTTTATGGCGCGATTCTGAAATTCTAAAATCCACGTTCGTCGTTGATCACGCTGGCTATTCCATAAATTTCCCGTTTCGAGTAAAATCGCCGCTGTCTCAGTTGCATACAATTTCTCTCAGATGGTTTGATAAACCATCTAGAAGAAATATAATACAATCATGAAAAGGACGCTTGGCCAGCAGGAGGTGCAGTTGCTGGCCTACCTGCAGCTACGTAAGCTCCGTACGGTGCGGACCGGTGATTTGACCGGACCGCTGCAAATCAGTCGAGATCAGGAGCGGGAACTTTTTCGGCGCATGTCGCGTGGCGGCCTAATCGCGCGGGTGCGTCCAGGGCTATATCTCGTGCCGGCGTTCCTACCCCTCGGCGGTTTATGGAGTCCTGACGAGGTTCTCGCCTTAAATACGTTGATGGAAGACAGCAAGGCGAAATACCAGATATGCGGCCCTAACGCCTTCAATCGATACGGCTTTGATGAGCAGGTGCCAACGCGCACGTACGCCTATAACAATCGGCTCTCCGGTGATCGGAAGATCGGCTCGGTTGTGCTCACTCTGATTGAAGTGGCGGATAAGAGATTGGGCGATACGGAAATGGTTCAAACCGCGGAGGGATCGAAAGCGGTTTATTCTTCGCGAGAACGGGCGTTGCTGGACGCAACGTACGACTGGGCGCGTTTCAACACTCTACCGAGAGCCTATGAGTGGATCCGCAAAGAGCTCAAGGTCAAGCGTGTGACGCCGGCTGAGTTGATCTCTGTGACGCTGAAGTACGGTGACATCGGCACGATCCGGCGAATGGGCGTGCTCCTGGAACGCGAGGGCGTCGCGAACCCGCTTTTGAAAACGCTCGAAAAAGCGCTGCCGAAGAGTTCCAGCCTGATCCCCTGGATTCCCACCAAACCAAAACGTGGCACGGTGAATCGCCGCTGGGGCGTGGTTATCAATGAGCAAAGCTGAAGCACCAGCCATCAACGTCCACGAAGACGCGACGCTGTTCCGTGAAGCGGTGCGATTCACGGCCGCCGAAAGCGGATTTGTAGCACGGCTGATCGAAAAAGATTACTTCTGCACCGTGCTTCTGGCTTATTTGTCCTGGGCCGCCGGCAATGAGTTGGTTTTCAAAGGAGGGACGTGTCTGACCAAAGTCCACTCAGAGCTTTACCGCTTGAGCGAAGACTTGGATTATACCATCCCGGTTGGCGCCGACGCCCCTAGATCGCAGCGCAGTAAGCAAGTTGACCCGGTAAAGGCCGCCTTGAGCAAATTGAATAAAGCGGTGCCGGTGTTTCGGGTCATCGATACTTTGAAAGGTGCGAACAGATCGACGCAATACTTGGCGATTGTCGGATACAGTTCGATGCTCGGTAATCAAGAAGAGACCGTCAAAATTGAAGTCAGCCTGCGTGAGCCTTTGTTGGCGCCGGCAATCAATGGCGCGGCGCGAACGATTTTGCGGAATCCGCTTACTAACAATCCGATGATAGAACCGATCTCGGTGCGTAGCATCGATAAGAGCGAAGCTCTTGCTGAGAAATTCCGCGCTGCGCTTTCGCGCCGGGATGTAGCGATCCGCGACTATTTGGACATTGACCATGCCGTTCGAAAAGGTGGGTTCAATCCAGAAGATCGGAGACTCATAAAGCAGGTCAGGCAAAAGTTGGCCGTTCCTGGCAACGATCGAGTGGATGTGTCTGTTGATCGTTTGGCGGCTTTGCGCAATCAGGTTGAGTCTCAGTTGAGACCGGTCCTGCGAGAGGTCGACTTCGCCGAATTCAATCTAGCTCGGGCCTTCGAAATAGTTGTCGAAATGGCCAAGGCAATTGTTGAGTTGCGATGATCGCGGATATCAACAGCGAAGACCGCCTGGTCCAGAAAAATATCCGCCGATCACCTGTGCGACGCTCTTGGATGGGGCAGCGTGTACGCCTATCACGACAAGGCATTTGGTGCGAACGGCACTTGGGGCACACAAGCCGATAAAATCGCTTGTTAGAAACCCTGAAAATCCAGTAAACTGCCGGAAATTTCCGCTGACTTGGGCCTGAAAACAATCCAGAGCACGGCACTACGCACCTGCTTAGGACTTTTCGATTCAAAGTACTCCATGGCCATCAAAAAATCTGAACTCTATTCATCGCTTTGGGCGAGCTGCGACGAGCTTCGCGGCGGCATGGACGCTTCGCAGTATAAGGACTACGTGCTCGTCCTGCTCTTCATGAAATACGTTTCCGACAAGTATGCCGGGCAGAAGGATGCGCTTTTGGTGGTGCCGAAGGGCGGCAGGTTTGCCGATATGGTAGCCGCCAAAGGCGATAAAGAGATCGGCGATAAGATGAACAAGATTGTCGCCAAGCTCGCCGAAGCCAACGACCTTGCCGGCCTATTCACGGAATCCGACTTTAACGACGAGGCCAAGCTCGGCAAGGGCAAAGACATGGTCGATCGGCTGACCAAGCTGGTCGGCATCTTCGAAGACCTGGATTTCAGCCGTAATCGTGCCGAAGGCGACGATCTCCTTGGTGACGCTTACGAATACTTGATGCGGAATTTCGCTACGGAATCCGGGAAGAGCAAAGGCCAGTTCTACACTCCGGCAGAAGTTTCCCGGGTCATGTCGAAAGTCATCGAGATCGGCCGAGCCAAAAGCGGTAGCCAGACGATCTACGATCCCACTTGCGGGTCCGGGTCGCTTTTGCTCAAGGCGCACGATGAAGGAAAGAGCGCCGCCGGGATCGATCTGACGCTCTATGGCCAGGAAATGGATAACGCCACCTCGGCGCTGGCGAAAATGAATATGATCCTGCACGACTGCCCCGCGGCGGCGCACGACATCTGGCAGGACAACGTTCTGTCGTCGCCTTATTTCAAAGAAGCCAACGGTCGGTTGAAACAGTTCGACTTCATCGTCGCGAACCCGCCGTTTTCGTTCAAGTCGTGGAGCACCGGCTTCAATCCCAAGGAAGATGAATTCAAACGGTTCGAATACGGCACTCCGCCGGCCAAGAACGGCGACTACGCTTTTCT